>CAXBBB010000001.1:0-22781 GCA_963973615.1 uncultured Rhodothermales bacterium
GTGTGCCGCCAATCCGGTCGCGGTCGTGGTGCCGTGCCACCGAGTCGTCGGAGCGAGCGGCGAGATGCGTGGCTACCGGTGGGGCGTTGAGCGCAAGAGGCAGTTGCTGGCGCGCGAGCAGCCTCCGGTGCGCGATCTATTTTCCTGACCACACGAAACGACTAGACGCAAAAAAGGCCCTCGCCGACAAGGTGCGACGAGGGCCTAGCTGTCGGGGAGCCGACAAGGCTGGTGCTAGCAGCCGAAGCCAAAGGCTCCTTTCTGCATGTCAGACATAGGATCACCTCCGTAGTAAGGGCTGAGAGTAAAACGTGGCGCGCCGCCCAGTAAGACGCGCGACGTAGCGTGGATGCGAGCAGCCGTACAAGCCTGCTCACGTCGGGGCGAACACGGGTTTAGACATGCTGTTCCAACGCCTTAGAAAATCGAGACATGGCGAAAATCGGACGGTCCCGTTCGGGCTCGTAGCGTAGCTTTTCGGGCTGTTCAACCGCGTTTTTCGTCGCTTTCGCCCCACCTGCGTGACACTCCCCGTCGAGGACCCCGTCCTCATCTTTGCTCTCACGATGTCGATCGTGCTGCTGGCACCGATGCTGTTCAAGCGCGTCGGTATGCCCGGGCTGGTGGGATTGATCGTCGTCGGCGCGATTGTGGGGCCGAACGCCATCGGCCTGCTGGCGCGTGACGCCACGTTCGAGTTGCTGGGGACAGTCGGGCTGCTGTACCTGATGTTTACCGCGGGACTGAGCATCGACTTCGATCAGTTCACGCGGCTTCGTGGGCGTAGTGTGACGTTCGGCCTGTTCTCCTTCACGCTGCCGTTCGTGGTGGCACTCGGGGCTGGGTTGGCTCTGCTTGGCTTCGGTTGGTCGGCGACGTTGCTGCTGGGCGCTATCGTCGGCTCGCACACGCTGCTGGCGTATCCGATTGCGCAGCGGTTGAAACTGGACAAATCGCCTGCCGTCGTGATGACGATGGGCGGAACGGTCGTGACGGATCTGGTGAGCCTGCTGCTGCTGGCGGTCGTGACACAGGTAGCGGCGGGCAAGGCCGAGACATCGGATTGGATGTGGTTCGCCGCTCGGGTCGCGCTGTTTGGCGTAGCAGCGACCTGGGGCGTGCAACTGCTGGGCCGCTGGTTTTTTCGGACGGTCAAGCAGCAGCCCGACGTACAGTTCGCGTTCTTGCTGACGGTCGTGTTTGGCGCAGCGTTCGTGGCGGAGCAGGCGGGGCTGGCAGCGATTATCGGCGCGTTCGTCGTCGGGCTGTCGCTCAACCGGCTGGTACCCGAGCAGTCGCCGATGATGACGCGGATTCTGTTCGTCGGCGAAGCGCTGTTCGTGCCCTTCTTCCTGCTGTCGGTCGGGATGCTGGTCGACCTTCGTGCGCTACTGCAACTGCCGCTGTGGGCGCTCGCGATTTTGCTTTCAAGCTTGGTGCTGGGGGGCAAGGCGGCGGCAGCCTTCGTTGTCGGCAAAATCTATGGCTACTCGCGCGATGAGCAGTGGACGATCTATGGCCTGTCCTCGCCTCAAGCAGCGGCAACGCTAGCGGTTACGCTGATCGGCTTCGAGATCGGGCTGTTCAACGAGCAGATGGTCAACGGTGTCGTCGTGATGATGCTTGTGACGTGTCTGGTCGGCCCGTTCGTGGTCGAGCGATGGGGACGGCGGATGGCACTGGCTGCCGAGAGCGCGCCGAGCACCGAGCCCCCACCGCAGCGCATTCTGGTGGCGCTGAGCAACCCCGAAACGGCCGAAGAGCTAACCGATCTGGCGCTACTGATCCACGACCCGTCGTCGACGGTTCCGATCTACCCAATGACCGTTGTGCGCGATGGTCCCGGCTCGGACGGTCGTGTTGCCCAGGCTGAAGACATGTTGGGACGCGCCGTTCTACACGCCGCCGCCGCCGATGTCGAAATGAAACCGCTCACTCGTCTCGACCACAACCCGGCGTCGGGCATCGTGCGGGCGACCAAAGAGGAGCGCATTTCGACGGTTCTGATCGGCTGGAACGGAGAGAACACGGCGCGGTCATTCATCTTCGGCAGCGTGCTCGACCAGTTGCTGGGCGAGACGCGTGAGATGCTGTGGGTGTGCCGGCTCGCCCAGCCTTTGGCAACTACTCAGCGTATCCTCGCGCTCGTTCCGCCGTATCTGTCGCGCGAAACCGGCTTTGCGGCTGCCATGCGCGCCGTCAAGATCCTGGCACGCCAAGCCGGGGCCGAGCTCGTCTTGATCGCTGCCGAACGCTCGTCCGACGAACTCGAAGCAACGAGCCTGCGCATCAAGCCGGACACGCCACTGCGGGTGGAGCAAATGGACTCGTGGACCGACACCATCACGACGCTGGACGAGCTCTACAAAAGCGGCGACCTGCTCATCCTGCTTACCTCGCGCGAGGGCTCGCTGGCGTGGCGTCCCGCGCTCGACCGATTGCCACGTGTGCTCGCTCAGCGCTTCTCAGATGCCGGACTGCTCATCGTCTATCCCGCCGACGTTCCGCTGCGCACGCTGGTCGGTCCGCCGTCGGGGAGTGGCGCTCGGGCGTTGGGACGGGCCATCGCACCTGAGTTCGTGCAAACAGGGTTGACAGCCGATACAGACGAGGAGACCATGCTTCGCGCCCTGCTCCAACCGCTTGCTGAGATGGGCTACGTTGAGACCAACGCGATACTCGACCGGCTGCGCGCAGGTGGAACGGACTATGCAGTCGAGTTGCGTCCCGGCGTTGCATTCTACCACGCACATACGAGCCTGGCCCGTTCGACACACGTTCTGGTCGGCACGAGCAAAGACGGGTTGCACCTTCCGGCATCGTCGGGGCCTGTTCACGTCGTGTTGATCTTCCTATGCCCTCGTTCGGTTGGATCGAGCCGCTACCTGAGCAAACTCTCTTCCGTAGCGCATCTGGTGCAATCTGAGGAGCAGATCGACGCTCTCGTTGCCGCTGACGAGGCCGAGGATGTAGCGGCGCTGCTGCTGGCGGCGTTGCAAGAGCCGGAATAAGTGCAGCTGCACGCAAAGTGTCCGCTGGTGTAACACGATCTGTCCGCCTCCGTACAGCGAACGCGTGCCCACCTGCTACTGCTCGTTCGAGACGCCTGGGCACAGCGGTTGCCCTCTGCCGGTGCTTCCGCTCACTCACGAACCGCATCTGATGATTCGCTTTCTCTTCCTCCTTCTCCTCGTCGCCCCGACCGTTCAGGCGCAGGACACGCCCGTCACCACGCGCACGATCACGCTCGTTGAGGCCGTCCAGATCGCCCAGCAGCAGAGCACGGCATTGCGCCGCGCTGAGATCGCCAACCTATCGCGTGAGATCGCCATCTCGGATGCACGCAACGCGTATTTGCCGGATGTCGGCGCTTCCACATCGGCGAGTCAGAGGTACGGTCGCTCGTTCGACCAGACGACCGGACAGCTCAACAACGAGACGACAGAGAGCGCTAGCGTCAGTGCCAGCGCCAGCTACACAATTTTTGACGGGGGCCGACGCGCCCGAGTCGACCAAGCTCGTGTCGGATTGCGTGCCGGACAGCTAGGGTTAGAGCGCGTCGAGCAAGACTTGGTTTTCCAAGTGGCAACGCAGTTTCTCAACGTCATCTCGTCGCGCGAACAGGTCGACGTGCAGCAGATCGCGCTGGATCAGCAACTGCGACTGCTCGATCAAGTCGAAGGTCTGATCCAGGGGGGCGTGCGCCCAGCATCCGAAATCTATCAGCAGCAGGCGCAGGTGGCACAGGCGCGGCTGAGCGTCGTCAACGCGCAGCGTACCGTCCAACTCGCCGAAGCCAACCTGATCCAACTGCTCCAACTCGATCCCTTTGTCGACTATCGCTTCGCCATTCCTGAGCTTCCTGATTTGTCGGACGAAGCGCTCGAAATCGAGAACTACGAACTGCGAGGGTTGATCGAAACCGCCTATGAGCGCCGCTCTGATCTCGAAGCTCTCGAAGCTGACATCGAATCGGCTGGGCTGAGCGAGTCGATTGCTCGTGCCGGACGGTTGCCGCGTGTGTCTGCCTCTGCCAGCTACGGCACGTCGTGGACGAGCGCGTCTCAGCAGTTCATATTCAACTCTGCCGGTCTTCCCCTCGATGTAGATGGGGTTCCGATCCTCGGTCCCGGAACGGGCCAAACGGCTGCGCGCGAACGTACCCCATTCTTCGACCAGCTCGATCAGCAACGAGGCGGTAGCATCGGCATCTCGCTCTCCTACTCGATTTTCGATGCCAACCGGACGCGCAACTCGGTTCAGCGAGCGCGCGTGCAGGCGCAGACAGCACAGCTCAACCTGGAGGACCAGCAGCAGCAGATCGCGACGCAGGTGCGTCAGTCGATTCTCGACTACCGATCTGCGGCAGCGCAGGTGACGTTCTCGCGCGTGCAGGTGGAGGCGGCGCAGCAGGCATTTCAGGCCGCCGAGCAGCGCTACGCAGCGGGCGCAGGCACGCTGTACGACGTGCAGCAGGCGCAAACCCAGCTCACCAACGCGCAGAGCAACCTGGTCAGCGCGCAATACCAGTTCGTCTTTCAGGAGAAGCTGATCGACTACTATACCGGCACCATCGACGTCGACCGGCTCTCGTTCGACTAAGCGCGCCGACGCACCCTCACTCTCTTTCTAATCACTCGTTATGGCGCAGATCCCCGCCCGAAAAACCTCCAATAAGAAGCTCTACATTGGCCTCGGCGTGCTCGGCGTGCTGGTGCTCCTCGCTATCGTCGCTGCCAGCATGTTCGGCGGCGGCGATAACGGGACGGAGGTCAATGCCGAAGTCGCCAGCCGGCGTACGATCACGCAAGTCGTGACGGCGTCGGGGCGGATTCAGCCCGAAACCGAGGTCAAGATCAGCCCCGAGGTGTCGGGGGAGATCATCGACCTGCGCGTCGCCGAAGGCGATCCGGTCCAGGCGGGCGACATCCTGATCCGCATCCGGCCCGACATTATCCAGGCACAGGTCGAGCAGTTGCAGGCGGGGCTGCTGCAGTCGCGCTCGAGCCTGAGCCAGAGCCAAGCCAACCTCCTCCAGGCGCAGCAGGACCTGGCACGTAAGCAGGGATTGGCTCAGAACAACCTCATCGCCCAGGCCGAACTCGAGGCCGCCCAGACGCAGGTCCAGGTCGCCGAGGCTCAGGTGCAGGGTGCGCGCTTCTCGGTGCAATCCGCCGAAGCCCGGTTGCGTGAATCGCGCGAGCAGCTCGCCAATACCACCATCGTCGCCCCGATGAGCGGGACCGTCAGCCAACTCAACGTCGAGCTAGGCGAGCGCGTCGTCGGAACGAGCCAGATGGCCGGAACGGAACTGCTGCGGATCGCGCAGTTGGAGCGGATGGAGATCGAAGTCGGTGTCAACGAGAACGACATCGTCAACGTGACGCTCGGCGACAGCGCGCTGGTCGAAGTCGACGCCTACCCCGACGTTCCGATGCGCGGCGTCGTGACCGAAATCGCCAACAGCGCCCGCCTCAACGCGGCTGGGACCGATCAGGTGACCAACTTCCTCGTTAAAGTGCGCGTGTTGGGCGTCGGCATGCCCTCGCCGGGCGGTATTACGACGGCAGTCGCTCAGCCCGAAGTCGTCATTCCCGGCGGCGACGTGCAGCTTCGCCCCGGCAGCACGCGACTTCAACAAGGTCCGCCCGGACACGACCGAAGGTGCCGTAACGCCCACCGGCGAGGACCTGCGCAAAGTCGTGTTCGTCGTCGAAGGCGGAAAGGCGCGGATGTTCGAGGTCTCGACCGGCATCGCCGACGCCACGCACATCCACATCCGCAGCGGCATCAGCGACACGGCACGCGTCGTCACCGGTCCGTTCAGCGCGCTGAGCCGCACGCTCCGTCCCGACATGCGAGTCGTCGTCAAAGAGAAGAGCCGCTTCGACACTATCGACGAAAGCTGATCGGCACACTCTCGTCCTACCCCAGCGCGTGATGGCGCGCCGACCTCTTGCCTGACCTTTTCGATGACCGACACCGCTCCGCTGCCCTTCGCTCCCGCTCCTGCCAACCGCGACGCGCTGATCCGCTTGCACGGCATCCAGAAAATGTACCAGATGGGCACCGAAAAAGTCCATGCGCTGGCGGGCGTGGATCTGGAAATCGAGGCGGGCGAGTACGTCGCCATCATGGGGCCGTCCGGTAGCGGCAAGTCGACGATGATGAACATCCTCGGCTGCCTCGACACGCCGACAGGCGGCACCTACGTCCTCAACGAGCGCGACGTGAGCCACATGACGGACGACGAGTTGGCGACGGTTCGCAACGAGGAAATCGGTTTCGTCTTCCAGACCTTCAACCTCCTCCCACGCGTCGACTGCTTGAAAAACGTCGCGCTGCCGCTGGTGTACGCTGGAGTGTCCCCTCGCGACCGCAACGAGCGAGCCGCCCAGGTGCTGACCAACGTCGGTTTGGGCGACCGGCTGACGCACAAGCCCAACGAACTCTCGGGCGGTCAGCGTCAGCGCGTCGCCGTCGCACGTGCCTTGGTCAACGATCCGTCTATCCTCCTCGCCGACGAGCCAACGGGTAACCTGGACTCCAAGACGAGCGAGGAGATCATGCTGCTGTTCGAAGAACTCTACCGCAAGGGCAACACGCTACTCGTCGTCACGCACGAAGAAGACATCGCCCAGCACGCCCGTCGCATCGTCCGCCTGCGCGATGGCTTGGTCGAGAGCGACGTCCGAGTGGACGAACCGACGCTGGCTCGGGCAGCCGTCTGAGGGCGAGTGTATTCACGATACGAGCGAAGATAGAAGCCAGTAGATCGCCGACGTGACCACCGCCCAAACCATAAACGAAGGCAGGCCGACTATTAGAAAGACTACGAATGGAGCGAGTGTGTCAGCCACGCGCTTGCGAACTGCCGCGTCGACAGGGTCGAAGAGCCATTGTAGCGTATACCGCGGAAGAACACCGATAGAGCCGAAATAAATAGGCAAGACCAGCGCCATCGCCATCCAGGAAGACAAGATGTGCTTCTCGACGAGGAAGTCGACCAAGACAAGCGTAATAGCACATAGCACAGATAATCCCAGAAAGGCGATCAGGCTACGCAAGACTATAACTCCTCCGCCAGTGTCTCGTCGCCGGTCAGGATGCGTTTGCGTCCGAACCACGCGAGAGCGGTCACAAAGGCGAACCCAGCGAGTGCCAAACCCAGCGCGATCGGCCAGTCTGGTCCAGGAGCAAGCAAGCGCGACGGATCGGGAACGCGTTCGACGACCCCTTCCTTGACGTGTTCGATGTAAGCGACCCACGGCCACAACGCACGTAGCGATCCGGCGAGCAAGCCGACCAGCACGGCCATCGTCAGGTCGTGGTGGTGTTCGAGCAGCCAGCCGAGCAGTTTGGCGAAGGCGCCCAGTCCGGTCGCCGCGCCCAAAGCGAAAATGGCGATATAGCCCAGATCTAGGCTCCGCAGCGCGTCGAGTGTGGTCGTGTAGAGGCCGAGCACTTCGAGCAAGAACGCGCCACTGACGCCCGGCAAGATCATCGCGTTGATGGCGACGGCTGCGGTCGCGAAGATGCGCAGCGCACTGGGATCAGCCGCATCGCCCGAGCGCGGCAGGCCGACGAGTAGGAACGCTACGACGGCAGCTACGAGCGCAATGGCGTAGTGCGCGCTTCTGTGTTCGTGCCGTTCGCGCCAGGGAATCACGAGCGATGCGGCGACGAGCCCGAAGAAGACGGCGCGGCACTCGACCGGATACGTTTCGAGCAAGTGCGGGATGAACAGCGACCCCAACCCAATCGCCAACCCAATACCGATGAGTAGCGGCAGCAACAGTCCCCATGGCAACGCCGCGAATGCCGCCCCCGCCTCACGGAATCGCCCACGGAGCAGCAGCAAAATCGCCGAGACGCCATCGCTGATCGCCCCGATCAGGCGCGCGTAGATGCCGACGATGAGCGCCATCGTGCCGCCGCTGACGCCGGGAATGATGTCGGCGCCGCCCATGAGGAGGCCCTGAAGGAAGTGCGTGACGAAGCGCATCGGCTGTGGGTCGGGTGAGCCGGTCAGGATAGGGCGCATCAAGACTTGCCTCGGTTACATCGACGCGAAATCGATTGGTATAGAGGGCAGCGTTCGTCAGCGTGCCGGTAACGTCTCGGGGACGTGCGCAGCTTCGACGACCAATGCGGCGCCTTCGCGCGGTACGATGCGCACCAATTCACGCGTGACGTTGGCCGAAATGAACACCTCCTCTCCGTCCGAATCTTCGAACCAGCCTCTTTCCAGCACACCGTCGCCGATGCGTCCCCACTTGGCCGTTTTGAACGACTGCACTACTTCGGACGAAATCGGCTCCATGCGCACGATGTCGGCTCGGTCGATGGCGTGGTCGTAAAACAAGGCACTCGCGCTGACCCGCTCGTCTGAGACTTCAACGCCATCGCTTCTCATCGCGATGACCACGGCGCCAACCACCACGCCGAGCAAAATTAGGGCTCCGATGAGAGCGCGTTTGCCCAGGCGTTAGTAGTAATCGGCTATCGTATCGCGCTAAAACCGCAACCGGCTGCGCAGGTGTGGGTCGTTGTAGAGTTCGGGGTAGCTCTGGCGGAAGGCCTCACGCGTCTGCGGGTCGAGGCGGAAGGCGGTTTCGAGCGAGGTGATCGTCTCGTCGCGCTTGCCTAGCGCGTAGAGCGCCTTAGCCTGCTGGAAGTATACGCCGACCATTTGAGGCGCCGCTTGCAATGCATGACGATACGCGTCGAGGGCTTCGCTGGGACGGTCGGCTTCGAACAGGGTTTCGGCGTAGTCGAGCCACGACTCGCCATTCTGCGGGTCCATTCGGACGACCGTCCGGTAGGCGTCAAGGGCTTGGGCGAGTTGGCCGCCGTTGTAGAGGCTGTCGGCACGGGCGTACCAGAACTCGGTCGTGTCGGGGCTGAGTTCGATGGCTTTGGTGAACGAGCGGACGGCGTCGGTATATCGGCCCAGCGCGTCTAGGCAACAGCCCATGCCATACCACGCTTCGGCATAACCCGACTCATGCGCTATCGCCTTCTCGAAGTAGCCGATAGCGGCGGTGTAGTCGCGCTTCTCCTCGTAGGCCAAGCCGATGTTGTAGTACGTCGCCGCATCGTCGCCCTCGAGCGTGATGACGTGCGCGTAGGCAGCGATGGCTTCGTCGAGCTGGCCCAGGTTGGCGAGCGTATTACCCCGGTTGTAGTGCGCCGAGGCAAAGCCTTCCTGAATCGCCAGCGCGAAGTCGTAGGCGTCGAGGGCGGCAGCGAACAGGCCGGTCCGATTACGAACGATGCCCAGATTGTACCACGCATCGGCCGAATAGGGGTCAATGTCGAGATGCCGCTCGTACGAGGCAATGCTGTCCTGGTCGCGTCCGAGTCGGTCGTAGCAGTAGCCCAATTCGTAGTGCGCTTCGGGATGCTCCTCTTCGATTTCGATGCACGCCTCGAAGCAGTCGACGGCCTCGTCGAGTCGGTCCGCACGTTCGAGCGTCACGCCCAGGTGAAAGAGCGCATCTTCGTACGTCGGGTCCATCTGGAGGACACGCTCGTAGAGTTCGATCGCTTGCGCCGTCCGGCCCAGATGATCGTACGTCAGCGCCATATTGACCAGCGTCTCAGCATCCATCGGACTGATCGAGAGGGCGCGTTCGTAGGCTTGCAGCGCGGCGCCATGTCGCCCCATCAGGCCCAGCAGCACGCCGCGTCGCATCCATGCTTCGGACTGAAACGGCTGGTCGCGCAGGATGTCGTCTATGACTTCGAGGGCGTCTTCGAAGCGTCCGTATTCGTAGTAGAAGGTCGCGATTTCTTCGAGTGCCTGCGAGTCGAAATACGCGCTGCTGTCGTGCTCGTACGACCGAACTAGGTCGCCCAGGCGCTCGTCATCGGCGTCGTCCGCGTGATCAAACTCGAAGTCGAAGGGACCCATAAACAGCGGTTATAAATAAGGACGGAGAACAGCGTGGAAACGCCGAACGTGCGTGCAGGATTCTAGTCAAGTATAGGGGCAATACTCGGTCGGTTCAAGCACTTCGTCGAGGCTTGTCCTATGGTTGCAAAACGCGTTCCCGACAGGCGTTCTTGTGTCTGCGGCCACCTAACCTTTCGTATTCCGACACCACTTCACACCCATGCTGATCACCTTCGAAGGCCTAGACGGGTGCGGAAAGACGACCCAAGCACGGGCTGCCCAAGCACACTTGGAGTCCAGAGGCAAGCGCGTCCACCTGGTTCGTGAGCCGGGAGGAACGAGCCTGGGCGAAACCGTGCGCGCCCAACTCCTCGACCCCGACCTGCACATCTCGGGCATGGCCGAACTGATGCTGTTCTCGGCGGCACGCGCCCAACTGGTCAACGAAGTCTTGCTGCCGACGCTCGACCGAGGCGACGTCGTGCTGTGTGACCGGTTCTACGACTCGACGCTGGCCTACCAGGGCGGCGGGCGCGGCATGGACGTCGACTGGCTCTCCGGTTTCTGCCGACGGGTCACGGGCGGCTTGACTCCACGCCGCACGTACCTGCTGCGCATCAGTCCGCAGGCGGCGCGCGCTCGGCGATCAGGCAGAGACGAGGACCGGATGGAGCAGACCGGCGAAGCCTTCGCCGCACGCGTCGCCGCGACGTATGACACGCTCGCCGCACGAGAATCTCAGCGCTGGTGCGTACTCGATGCCCACCGCTCGCCCGACGAACTGAGCGACGTGATCCGTACCGATCTGGACGCCCTGCTCAAGGCGTGAGGATCGCACGGTGCGGTCCGCATTCGCCATGGGTACGCCTGGAGCGCTCCGACCTCACTTCTGCCGCTGCAGATCCAGGTGCTTCATTGCGGGCGTAGCGGTAATGCCGTGGAGGACGACGGAGAAGACGACACACAGTAATACCGTCACCCAGACGTCGCCCAGGCTATCAAAGTCCGCTCTCGTTTGGGCAAACGCGAGGTAATAGATCGAGCCGACGCCGCGTACGCCGAAGAACGCAATCGCCCATCGTTCGCGGTGAGGCAGCTTGCAGCCGAAGAGGGCGACGTAGCCTGCGAGAGGCCGGATCACGAGTACGAAAAACACCGCCGTTGCCGCTGCGGCCCACGTGAGCGACTTCCACTCGCCGACGAGGATTCCGCCGATCACCACCAGCGTCAGAGCGGTTAGTCCCTGCTCAATCTGGTCGCCGAACTCGACGGCTTTGGTCTGATAGCCGTCGCGCGGTGCGACGCCTCGGGCAGTGACTGCGGCCGCAAACACGGCGAGGAAGCCATACCCGTTGACCAGTTCGGCGGCGCCGTAGGCCAGTGCCGTCGACGCGAGAATGAACAACCCTTCGTGCGAGTCCTTATCGCTGCGCCTCGCCGCCTCGGGTTCGTCCGAGATGTGGAAGACGTAGTAGGCCAACACCCATCCAATGCCTATCCCGACGACCGTCCCCACGACGATGCGGTAGACCAGATCAAAGCCCAACCACTGCAGCAGCCAATCCGACTCCCCTAGCGTTCCCGCTGTGACGGCACCCGCGATAGCCAGCGCGAGATAGGTGAAGGGAAACGCCAAGCCGTCGTTCGTACCGGCTTCGGCCGTCAGCGCGAAGCGGACATCATCTTCGGCCTCCTCATCGGGTTTGCCGACCTGCACGTCGCTCGCCAGGACGGGATCGGTCGGCGCCAGCACGGCTCCTAGCAGAACGGCGGACGCAATCGGCAGGCCCATCGCCCATCCGCCGAACAGCGCGAGGGCAGCAATCGAGAGGGGCATCGCAATAGAGAGCAGCAGCCAGACCGGCCGCCACGCCCCGAATCCGGGACGCCGGTCGATGCGCAGCCCAGCTCCGGCCAGCGACAGGATGACGACGAGTTCGGTCGCGTATTCGAGCGCGTGGGTAAAGCCGTCGTTGGTGATCGGGTGGAGCTTGGGTAGCAGGCCGCCCGGCAAGAACGCCAGCGCACCCAGACCGATATAGAGCATCGGCAACGAGAGCGGACTTCGGCTGATCAGATTCGGTAGCGCCGCCATACCGAGCAGCGCTAGCCCGGCGACGATATAAATGGCGACGTGGAGATCCATACGAGAAGAGGTTGGACAGGTAAGAACCGGCGTGCTGCTCCTCGGCACTGTGCCATGCGTGCGACGACTGCGCCGCTTCGACATCGGTCACCACACGTACCGCAAACACCTGACCCGCTTCCGCTCTGATGCCCCTGCACGACGGGCAACGAAACCATGACCGCGCTCTTCAGACACGAGCGGAGAGTTGCAGACTCTGGCCGTTGCAACGCCGTCCGGCGCACTTGGTAAGCAACGCGACCTCCGTCCCGTCATCAGGCGACAGCGTGCGATCGTACGCCCGGCGAAACACGCGGCGATTGTGACATCCGAGCGGTAGATCCAAACGCATCGCCGCCCGGCCCAACGTGAGTCGGGCCGGGCGGCGGTGGATCGGTGGGGGGCCGAAAGCTGGGGCGCGTCAGGCGTACACTTCTTGCTGCTGCTTGGCGGCCATGTGCTCCAACTCGGAGAGTGCGCCGGGAAGTTCGTTCAGCCCCCTAATGACCAAGTGCGCGCCTCTATCGCGTAGAATCCCTTCGTGACGCTCAGGGTCGGCCTGGGGCGGGACGTGGCCGATGGCCCAGAAGCCAGCAGCGCGGGCGGCGAGCATGTCGTCTCCCGTATCACCAACGTAGACAGCTTCTTCGGGCTCGACAGTCATGCCGCACTGCTTGAGCATTGCGAGCGAGCGGCGGAGGGGGTACGGATCGGGCTTGGTTCTGCGATCCTGCTGCTCCATCGCGACGAGGAGCGGAAAGCTCTTGCGCAGGCCGAGATAGTCGAGCGTCCACTTGGCTTCCGCTTCTGGCCGTCCGGTGACAATCCCGAACACCCTGCCTGGCTGCAACTGGGCGAGCGTCTGGGGCGTCACGAGCGACGCCTCCTGCTGGATCAATCCGTTCCAGTTCTCGCCCCGGTAGCGGCGCTGGAATTCGTCGTGCATCCGGCTGTACGACACCTCCATACCCGCCTCGCGGATCAACGTGTAGGTCAGCTTCCAGTCGTCGTTGAAGCCGCCTCGATCCTTGTACTGCTGGATCTGCTCGCCCGTGATCTCTCGCCCGGTGAAAAAGTGGACGGTCTCGGAGATGGTGCGGCGGTACGAATTGGAGACGTCCACGAGCACGCCGTCCATGTCGAAGAGGAGGGCGCGGAAGGGAGAGCTGGCCATACGGAAGAGGGCGGGGTGTAGCAGGAGAAAAGGCGTGTAGCAAGGACGTAAAGCGCTTGTATACCTCGACTTGTTCCGCCAAAAATTGCCCCCCTCGCCCCCTGAACTATCGTCCAATCGCTATCAAACGGGTGCTCGCCACGCCGAAATCGCCTTGTACACGGATCAGATAGACGCCCGCTGAAAGTGCCGCGACATTGATTCCGAACGGGTGCTCGCCTGGCCCGAGCGTTCCGTCGTGTACCGTCGCCACGTGGCGGCCTCGCGCGTCGAACAGGGCAGCCGCCACGTGCTGCGCCGCGTCCAACCGAAGCGTAAACGCCGCTCGCGTACGCGAAGGAGTCGGGGAAGGTGGTGACAGCGCAAATCCCGAAGCGGGTAGTGGCGCGTCCTGGGCAACGGGGCTACTGTTCAGCTCGGCATCCATCCAGGCCAAACGCTCGCGCAGCCACCGCTTCAGGTAGTCGACTTCCTGCGCGTACGTGTCGCCGACGTAGGCGTTGGGCCAGACGTAGCGACCCAGGACCGGCCACCTTATAAAATTGCGCGCCTGAGACTCGTCGAGCAGAGCGGCCGTGGCGTCGATGGCCGCCATCAACGAGTCCTCATGCATGGGTCCTGTTCTCAGTTCGGCCCAGCGAAGAGCGGTCTTGTCTGCGAAACGCTCGCTTTCGGCCAGCCGGGTCCACCAGAACGGAACGGGGTACGAGTCGCCGCGCAGGTCGGCTTCGTAGCGAAAGCCGGACGTGGCGGCTCCGTCGTAATAATCGGCGTTGCCGAACGCGAGGTTGAAGTCCCACACCGGACCGGCATGCAGTAGCGAGTCGATGGAGTCTTTTTCCTTGTGCAGGTACGAACTCAGCCGATAGCCGTCGACGTTGGCGCCCAATTCGTTGAGCAGAAAGAGATCGACGAACGATCCCTCATCTATCAGCGACGGGTAGCCTGCCACCTCGTCCTCGAAGCCGTCCGACGCCATCGTCGACTCGAAGTCGAACAGGAACTGCCGAATGTATGCTTGCTGCTCGGGCACGATATCGTCCACACCCGGCTCGTTGAACTGGTAGTAGGGGTGGAAGCGCGAGTGCGCTCCGGCAAACGACGATGCCCAACCGTCCTCACGCCGGTCGATCTGGACCACGTAGCCGCCCGTCAGGTCGTCGCCCGACGTTTCGTCTTCTTTCAAATTGTTGACGTCGACTTGATTCTTGTCTCGCTTGATCTTCTCCATCAGCACGTAGACGCCCTGATACTGCCCGTCGAGAACCACTTCGCAGTACCGCGTCCGGCTGGCGTAGCGACCCATCGAACGGGCGAGGCGATACGTCAGCACGTTGCGCATCAGCGATTTGTCGCTGTACGGCGCGTGGAGAATCCAGTCTTCCTCTTCCGGAAAGCCGAGCAGCGATACGTCGCGGCCTTCGCCGTCGGCATCGCGCGTCTCGAATCCATACTGCTTTTTGGGGAAACTCTGCGACGAGGCGCCCCTGATTTCGATCCCCGCCCATCCGTCGTAGTCGGTTGCCGGATCGGTCAGCCGGTTCCGCACGCCCTCGCCGTTGTCGATGATGCGCATCCGCACTATGACCTTTGGCTCGTCGACAATGGACTGCCCCTGCGTCTCGATCACGACGATGGGCAGGTTCGACGACGTAAACGATTGCGCCCAGAGCGGAGCCGGAAGCGATACGAGGAGCAGAAAGAGCAAACGCACCGCGGTCGGTCGGTTGGGGAGGCAGGAAAGATAGATCACTACCAGCCGACCTCTTCTACCACCCTTCCGTCCGTCCGCAACCACAATGCACCGCGATGCGGCAGGCGCACGTCGGCTCCGGCCTGGGCCCAGCGGTCGAGCACTTCGGCGTTGGGCAAGCGGTAGACGTTCTGCCGCGCCACGCTGACGACGGCCGTCCCCCCTGGCTTCAAGGCGGCAGCGACCCACTCGGGCGTGCTGCTCGTCCGCGATCCGTGATGACCGACTTTGACGATGTCGGCGCGGAGCAACCCTTCTTGGAGTAGCGGCGACCAGTGATGCAGCATCTCGGCTTCGGCTTCCTGCTCGGCATCGCCCGCAAACAGCAACTCGACCTCGCCGTAGCGGATGAGCAGGACGACGGACGCGTTGTTGGCTTCGTCTTCGGGCAGCCCGGCACGAACCGGCCCGAGAACCGTCGCTGTGATTCCGTCGCCCAGGACGAGCGTGTCTCCGGCGACGACGCTTTGGCGCGTAACGGCGAGGCTGTCCATCAGCCAGCGCGTTTCGGCGTACAGGATGCTTCCCACGTCTTGTCCGTTGTCGACGACGCGGCCAATGTCGACGGTTCGCAGCAGCGTGGGTAGGCCGCCCAGATGATCGGCGTGTGGATGGGAGATCACGGCGGCGTCCAGGCGGTCGATGCCCAGACGGTGAAGGTGCGGCAGGATCGTGCGCTCGCCTGCGTCCCACGTGTCCGTCAGTGGTCCAGCGTCGATGAGGATATGGCGACCGGATGGTGTGCGGAGCAAGGCAGCGTCGCCCTGTCCGATGTCGAAAAAGAGTACGTCGAGTGTGGGACGACGCGCGTCGGGTGAGAGCACCGATGTCCACACGCTGACGGCGGCGAACAGGAGGGCGGTTGCGGCCAGCGGTGCGCGAACGGCTCTGTACGGCCATCCCATCAGCAGCAACACGAACGCGGACAACGCGGCGACGAGGAGCGGGCGCGTCACAAAGCCCTCGAACGCCCATCGGCCCAGCACCTGCTCGCCGGTCTGTGTCGTCCAGATGAGCAATCGGCACAAACCGTCGGCGGATGCGCCGAGCGCGCTGGCAACG
Organism: uncultured Rhodothermales bacterium; assembly: GCA_963973615.1. GTDB lineage: Bacteria > Bacteroidota > Rhodothermia > Rhodothermales > BA12 > CAXBBB01. Next base: position 16,013 of record CAXBBB010000001.1, read on the forward strand.
GGCGGAATCCACGCCAGCAGGACCGTCAGCAGCGCCGACGCGAACGCGAACATCGTCAGCGCCATCGCGGGCAGATTGAGCACCAACCCGGCGAGGGGAACGCGCCCAAAGTGGAACAGCAGGACGGGCGCCGTCGCAATCGTCGCGGCGAGCGTAGCTGCCGTCGCGTTCCACAGCCATTTGAGTAAGGCGGAGTTCTCGACGCGTTTGGGAGCGGCAGACGTAAGTGCGCGGCCCAGCGTGAGCAGTCCGAGGACGGCGGCGAACGAAAGCTGGAAGCCGACGCCGAACACGCGCGTCGGTCGCAAGACGAGCAGCACGAGGACAGCAACCGCCAGCGCGTTTGTCCCTGCCGATGGCTTCTGAAACGCGCGCCCGACAACCGCCAGCGTCGCCATCAAGACTGCGCGCCACACGCTGTCCGACCCACCCGTCACCAGAGCGTAGACGCACAAAATCGCGATCGTGACGGCCGCCCTACTCGCCTCCATCGCGCGAAACCGCAGGCCGATCCGCAATAGAAACGGGCGCAGCAGGTCGTGCAGCAGCATCCCGACGAGCAGCACGTGCAGCCCCGACACGGCGAGCAGGTGGAGCAGTCCGGTCCGGGCGAATTGCTCGCGCGTCTCGTCCGCGATGGCGTGTCGCTCGCCCAGCAGCAGCGCCCTCAGCAAAGCACGCGGCTCCTCATTGGGGACGAACTGCCCCAGCGTGGCCTCAACGTGGGACCGAACTGCTACGACGACGCGATCCAGCAAGCTCGCCGACGTGGGAAGCACGACCAGATCCGAAAGGGAATCGGCAGCTTCTTCGGGCGCCTTGACGCGCATCGTCGCCCACGTGCCCTTGCCGACCAGGAACGCGCCGTAGCCAAAGTCCGACGGGTTGCCTTTAGGCGGGGGAGGACGCAGCAGACCACGCAACCGCACGCGCCGTCCCTGCTCCAACGGCGGCGGCTCAAACTCGGCTCGCCAGTTCGACAGGACGACTGAAACGGCCACCGTCCCTTTCCATCGCCTGCCGCCCGACTCGACATCGTCCAGCGTGAACCGCGCGCTCCGATCTCCGACACGAACCGACGAGGCAATACGGCCCGACATCTCGACTTCGCTTCCGACTAGCCACGCGTCGCGCTCGACCGCGTTCGACGGCGAAGCTCCGACCAACTGCGCGACGTGACCGGGCGGCGGCGTCAACGCCGCGCACAACGCCAACCCTCCAAACCCGAAAAAGGCCAATCCGACACCCACCGACTGGACGGCTCCGCGTGGCGCGTGTATCCGCCGAGGCCACCAATTCGCCAGCGCAACGACTAGCCCGACCAGCAGAATCGCCCCCCAGACGACCAGTTCAGCCGTTGGCGGAGCTAGGGCGTCGGGTGGTAGACCGCGTCGTCCGGCGAGGGCGATGCCCGCTGCGAAACTCACCGCCAAGACGACGGCGGGCGCTGCTTTGGGATCGAGTCGGCGGCGGATCGCCATAGGTCGAGGAGGGAGAACGAGCGCTCTGACACGCGTGCGTAGCATACGGACCAACAGGGAGGCGGCGAAAGCGGCGTGAATGCCTCTCTGCGCGCGAACCCTCTGCCGGTGCGCTCATACAAACCGGCTCTGCGTTCTACACCTCCGATTTTATGGCCGTCAGCAGCCGCCGACTCGTGCGCGAGCGCGTTCTCCAAGCCCTCTACGCAATGGAACAGGGCGGTGGCTCGGGCGACGAGGTCATGCGCAACGTCCTTGCGCCCCGACAGCTTAGAAAAAGGCGTCGCCCGCACGTTCGCCGAACAACTCTTCCTGCGCGCCCTCGACAACGTCGACGCGACGGACAAACTGATCCAGACGCACGCCCAAAACTGGGAGTTCGAGCGCATCGCGCTGATCGACCGATTGGTGCTGCGTATGACGCTGACCGAACTGCTCGCGTTCGAGGACATCCCGCCCAAGGTGTCAATCAACGAAGGCATCGAACTCGCCAAGCGCTACTCGACCGACAAGAGCGGCCACTTCGTTAACGGAATCCTCGACAGTTCGCTGATCCAGTTGATGGAAGAAGGTCGCCTGCGCAAGAGCGGACGCGGGTTGGTCGGTATGCCTACCCAGTCGACGCTTGCCGCTGTCAGCCGCAAGAACACCAGCGCTAAGAAGGCGGCGCCCAAAGCCAACACACCGCGCGGATCTGCCGCAGAAGAGTCCGAAGCGCTCCATCAGCCCGTCGCTCCGCTCGCCGACGCGCCCGAGATCTCCGACATCGAGATCCGCGACACCGGCTCGACCGGACGTCGTAGGCGCAAGCGCGTCGGCCAAAAGACGGCTGCCGAAGTCATCGCATCGGCCAAGGCTGAAGCGTCCGCCGCTTCGGCAGCGCCCGAGACCGAGTCCACTGACGCTACCGACGACGCCCCACGCTCGTGAGCCTGATTGCCATCGGAGACGTCCACGGTTGCGCGCGGACGCTGAACGTTCTGCTGCGCAAGCTCGACCTACAACCAGACGACCACGTCGTCTTCGTGGGCGATTATGTGGACCGTGGACCGGACTCGCGCGGTGTGATCCAGACGTGCATCGATCTGCAAGAGAGCGTCCGTTGCACATTTTTGAGAGGTAACCACGAGGCGATCATGCTTGACGCAATCGCCCCAGACGCGCCCATCGATGCCGTCGCGCACTGGCATCAGAGCGGCGGCGGCGACATGCGCGCCAGCTATCCCGGCGGCGTCATCGACCCGGCCCACGTCACGTTTCTCCAGTCGACCGAGTTGTACCTCGACACGCCCGACTTCTTCTTCGTCCACGGCGGCATCCCCCCGTGGCGCACGACGGCTCACAGCGCCGCTCAGTCCGACCCCGACATTCTGCTCTGGACGCGCGAGCACATCGACACCCAACCGCGCGACGTGGTCTGGGAAAAGCCCGTCGTCTGCGGCCACACGCCCAAGCCGGAGCCCATCGACCGACCGCACCTGCTGATGATCGACACGGGCGCCGCGTACGTCCACCGCGCCGGAATGGGCCGATTGTGCGCCGTCCGCCTGCCCGAGCGCGAGTTCGTGTTCGCAGACTACGCGGAGTAACGTCTGCTACGCCGCGCCTGCTGCTTCGTCGAATTGCAAGGCGGCGAGCCGGGCATAGAGGCCTCCGCGCTGCACCAACTCGGAGTGCGTTCCCGTCTCGACGACGCGGCCTTCGTCGAGGACAACGATGCGGTCGGCGTTGACGACGGTAGCCAGGCGGTGGGCGATGACGAGCGTCGTTCGGCCCTGCATCAGCTCGTCCAATGCCGTCTGGACGGCGCGCTCGCTCTCGGCGTCGAGTGCGGACGTGGCTTCGTCGAGCAACAGCACCGGCGCGTCGCGCAAAAAGGCTCTCGCCAGAGCGATGCGTTGGCGTTCGCCACCCGAAAGCGTGATGCCGCGTTCGCCGACGGGCGTGTCGTAGCCGCCCGGCAGTTTGGAGATAAACGCGTGCGCGCTGGCTCGCCGGGCGGCGGACTGGACTTCGGCGTCGGTCGCATCGAGTCGTCCGTAGCGGATGTTGTCGCCGATGGTGGTGGCGAAGAGTTGCGTCTCCTGGGGGACGTAGGCCAGGCCGGAACGCAGATCGGCGAGGCGTATGTCGCGGACGTCGTGTCCATCGAGCGTGACGCGGCCAGCCGTCGGATCGAAGAAGCGCGGGATCAGGCCGATCAACGTGCTCTTTCCCGCTCCGCTCGGTCCCACGAGAGCGACCGTTTCGCCGGGTGGGATGCGCAGCGATACGCCGTGCAGGACGACGGTCGGTGCGGCGAGTTCGTCTTCCATCGCCCCGTTTCCACGTGGAACGCGCGCACTTTGTCCATCACCACTAGCGTCGCTGTGCGCGCCATTGGTTGCTGCATACGTGAACGACACGTCGTCGAATGCCAGTTCACCGCGTACGTCGAGCAGCGGTCGGGCGTCCACGCGGTCGGCAATTTCGGACTGGGTGTCGAGTAGCGAAAAGATGCGATCACTCGCTCCGGCAGCCGACGAGAACGTGGTGTACAACCGGCTCAGCCCACCAACGCCGCGCGCGATGTTCAGAGCGTAGAAGATGAACGCCACCAATGCGCTCGCCGTCAGCCGATCCGCCAGCACCTCGCGCCCGCCGAACCAGAAGATCAGCGCCAACGACGTAAACGACAGCAATCCGACGCTCGTCCAAAACGCGTTGGCGTACACGATCCGCTTGCGCGCCTGCTCGAACAGCGTCTCGGCCGACGCGTCGAAGCGGCCCGACTCGTGCGGCTGCCGCCCAAACGCCGTCACGACCCGAATCGCCGTCAGCGCTTCCTCGGCGATCGACGTCGTCTCAGCCAGTCGGTCTTGAACCGCTTTCGCCAGCGCGCGGATCTTGGCGCCGAAGTAGCGCGCCAGCAGCGAAACCGCAGGCACGATGGCAAACGCCAGCAGACTCAGCCGCCAGTTGAGCAGCACCATCAGTACGACCGATCCGACCAGACTCAGTGTCTGCGTCACCAATTCGACCAGCGCCGTCGTCACTGCGGCGCGAACCGATCCTACGTCGTTCGTGAGCCGACTCGTCAGGTCGCCCGTCCGGTGGGTCGAAAAGAACCGCGCCGAGAGGCCGAGCAGGTGCGCGTACAGCTTTTTGCGCAGATCCGTAACCACGCGCTCGCCCGTCCATTCGAGCAGGTAGTAGCCGACAAAACCCAAGACGGACTGCAGCAAAAACAGCCCGACCAGAGCCAGCGCGATCTGATCGAGTAGCCCGCTGTCGCCCTGCTCGAAGACCGCATCCAACAGCCGCTGCAATCCCAGCGGAACGACAAGCCACACCAATGACGAGCCCGACGCCGCCACAAACGCAAACCCCAGCCGCCGACGGTACGGACGCGCGAATGCCAGCATCCGCTTCACGGCCCGGAGCAGTCCGGCGGGTTTTTCAGTGGGAGGCGAAGCGGCGCGGTCGGACATGGCTTCGACCAACGCTGTGCGCATCAGCGGTTCCGGCAGAGTTGAGCAGGTTTGCCATGAGAAGTATTATCGCAGTCGAAACGTGACGGGCATAGTCATTTCCACTTTCACGGGCTTCCCCCCTCTGGATGCCGGGAGAAAACCGAAGAGACGAAATCCCTCTCACCGCTTCACGATCAAGCATCGGATCTACACTCTCCAAAACGTGCACATCCGTGACGTTTCCACCCTCATCGACGACAAATCCAACCAGAACAACTCCGTGTACGCCTGCTAGCTTGGAGGCCTCGGGATAGTTGATGCGCCGATGCATTCCCATGATTGCAGACCTATCGTCCGGTAACAGCTTTGGCTTTACGTCAACGGCTCCGTCCTTGTATACGTCCGGCTCAGGGTCGGGCGGCGGGTCGACGCCTTGAAACCGGATAGGCAGCGTGCGATACGAGGCGATGGGCTGATCGTCGAGGCGCGCGGGCATAAATCCGAGTGTCTGCTTGACCGCTTCCAGAGCGATAGAATCCGCCAGCGGCGACACGCTCTTGAGCACGCGCGGAGCCACCACGCGCCCATGCCGCCCGACCTCGAACCCGACAACGATCTGTCCTTCACCGCGCGGCTTCTGCTCGGCGACCATCTGTCCGATAGCCTCCATCATCGCCCGCGTCGCGATCTGATCATTGGGCAGCAGGCGTGCCGCTACATCGGGCAGCGGATACGTTTGCGCATCGAAAGAGGGTGGTGCTGCAAACGCAGAGTCGAACGCGACGGGCACCATCGCTCGTGTTCGCACCGCGCGTCCGTCTGCCTGAGCAGGCGCGTAGCGAAGCATCCGCACGACCCGCAGCGCTTCGGCATCGTGATCAACCGAGACGCCACGGGCTACCGTAGCGTCTGAAACCGCTCCAGACGTATCGATCACGACTTGCACGAACACCTTTCCATTCTGCCGATCGCCGTCGGGATGACGCGTGTGCAGCCGCAGGTAGTCGAGCGCCGTCGACGCGTCCGGGAGCAGAGCGGGTGCGATGTCGACGCGGTCGTAGATGGAATCGGCGGCGGATTGTGCTCTGCTTTCTCCGACGAGCAGGAGTAACAGGACAAGAGCGAGCGTGCGCGACAGGGGCATCAGAAAGGGCGAAAACGAAAAGGCATGGACGGAAGTAACGGCTACGCACTCGGTTTAGCCACCGGCCACGACGAGTTACCGCGTTTGTGCGATGCACTCGGCACTAACCTCTCCGCTTTTCGGTATCTCACCCCTCACCCAACCGACGACCCCTCATGCTCCGCCTCGACGCCTCGCCCGCCCTCACGTTTCTCCCCGACGACGCGCTCGACGCGATCCAATCCGACGTACGAGCCGCGCATCAGGCACTCGTCGGCGGGACGGGCAAAGGAAGTGATGCGCTCGGCTGGCGTGACCTGCTGCTCACCCCCAACGACGCCCTCCTCGACGACCTGGAGACGACAGCCGCCCGCATAAGGGAAAACGCCGACGTGCTGATCTGCATCGGTATCGGCGGATCGTACTTGGGGGCCGAAGCCGTTATTCAAGCGCTGACGCCCTACTTCGGTGAGACGGGGACGCGCGTGGTCTTTGCGGGCAACCAGATGAGCGGCGCCTACCTGCGCGAACTGCTCGCTAGTCTCGACGGGCAGTCGGTCTACGTCAACGTGATCTCCAAGAGCGGGACGACGCTCGAACCGGCCCTGGCGTTTCGCGTCGTGCGGGCGTGGATGGAGGAGCGCTTCGATGACGTTAGCGACCGCATCATTGTCACGACCGATCCCGAGAAGGGCGCGCTCGAAGAGCTGCGC
>CAXBBB010000002.1:0-19333 GCA_963973615.1 uncultured Rhodothermales bacterium
GGGAGCGCCCCGCCGGACGGGCTGGGCATAGAAGGCGCGGAGCATGAATCGAAGGGTTGACGAAAGCCTAAGATAAATGAGCGATATATGTGCACGCTTCGAGTGCTCTTGTTACGAGGCTCATCGATCCCAAAAAAGCCTACGCCAAGGCGCTCGTGCAGCATCACACCACGCGGCGATGCTGGCATGGAGGCACCGCATGGTCTTGGCAGGCGGCGTTGCGAGCGATCGCGGCTCCTGCTGTTGGTCTTGACCTGGCCTGATCGGCTAAGGGCCAGCATGCTCGGAGAGCCGAAATGGCTCACGTTTTCAACTTACAAGAAGCTGCCTTGCCGTTCAGAGACGGCTCCGCATTGCGGGCGAGCTGTCCTGCTTCAGACAGGCGGGTCATGCCGCGAGGCGTTCGAGCGGGCTCACGGCGGCGACGGCGCTCTGGGTGACGTGGAGGTAGACCTGCGTCGTCTTGATGCTCGCGTGCCCGAGTAGGGACTGGACGGTGCGGATGTCGGTGCCTGATTCGAGCAGGTGGGTGGCGAAGCAGTGGCGCAGCGTGTGCGGCGTGACGCGGGCGCGCAGTCCGGCCCGTGTGGCGGCGCGCTTGACCGCTTTCTGCACGAGCGAATCGCTCACGTGGTGGCGTCGGCGCAGACCCGAGCGCGGGTCGACCGAGAGAACGGGTGAGGGAAAGACCCACTGCCAGGCGGGATCGTGGGGCGCCGACGGAAGCTTGCGCGCGAGCGCGTACGGCAGGTAGACGCCGGGCCTGCCGGCCGATTGGTCGCGGCGGTGTCGGTCGAGCGCGTAGTCGGACTGTTTGCGAAGGGCAGGCGCGAGCGAGGGCGGCAGCATGGTGAGGCGGTCCTTGTCGCCTTTGCCGCTGCGTACGGTGAGCGATCCGCGCTCGAAGTCGAGGTCTTTGACGCGCAGCCGGAGCGCCTCGGCGAGGCGTAGGCCCGAGCCGTAGAGCAGGCGGGCGATCAGATCGGCGGGCGGTTCGGTGAGCGCGCCGAGCAGCCGCGAGGTGTCGGAGAGCGAGAGCACGGTAGGCAGGCGGCGGGGCCGGGTGGCACGGGTGAGATCGAGCGAGTCGAGCGGTCGGTCGAGCACGTGGTCGAACAGGAAGACGATCGCGCAGAGGGCCTGCCGCTGCGTGGAGGCGGCGACGTCGCGTTCGAGAGCGAGGTGGGAGAGGAAGGCCGCCACGTCGGATTCGCTCATCCGTTCGGGGTGAAGGGCGTGACCGGTGCGCCTGTGGTGGAAGCGGACGAGCCCGCTGGTCCAGTGGGCGTAGGTGGTTTCGGTGTGGATGCTGTAGCCGCGGGTGCGGCAGGCGGCGCGGAGGCGGTCGAGCAGGCGGGGTGGGGCGGTGCGAGGCATGAGCAGCGGGCCGTGTAGTCGGTGCTCTAGACCCAGAGATTCGTCCGGTGTAACCCCTGCTGCGAACTTTTCTACGGACGGCGTCGGCCATGCGTTCGGAGTGGGCGCGCGTTAGGTGTTGCGCGGCAGGCACTTGGCCCGTATTCTGGGGCTCATTCATCGGACACCGTCCGCTCAATCACTGGTTCTACCGCGACGCATCGATCTGGAAACGTCGGTTGCGAGCGCCGCGCCCCGCCTCAACTCTCCGCTGGCGGAGGGCCGCCGCCAGCGCGGGGCCTATCGGACAGGGGCGCATCCGGCGCCGCGCGCCGAACGCCGACGGCCCGTGCACGTACGACCCGTCCATTCCCTCTCCCCATCCATTCCCTCTCCCCATCATGGCCATCGAACAGAAAGCCCTTCTCGCCCGTCTCCACGCCAAGCCCGGCAAAGAGAACGAGGTCGCCGCATTCCTCAAGAGCGCCCTCCCAATGGCGCAGGCCGAGGACGGCACCGTCAAGTGGTACGCGCTCCGGCTCGACGACACCACCTTCGGCATCTTCGACACCTTCGCCGACGACGACGGCCGCCAGGCGCACCTCGACGGCGACATCGCGGCGGCGCTCATGGAGCACGCCGACGACCTGCTCGCCCAGCCGCCCCAGATCGAGCAGGTGGACGTGCTCGCGGCCAAGTAGCCTGCCATCTCCGGGTCCACGCCGCCCGCTCCGGTCGCCCCCGGGCGGGGGAGGGCTCGCGGTTTCAACGGGGCGTCGTCGTTGGCATGCCGAACAGTTTCGTGCCGCTTGGGCTCCGGCGGATGGATGGGCTCGGGATGCCTCGCGCGGCGGCTTCGGCTCCAGCGTCGGTTTCCTCGGGTCGTCCGCGCTCGACGGCGGGGTCGCGGCAGAACCCGCCGCTGTAGGCCGACCGGGGGCGTCAGCGGTCTTGGCTCGTCCGAGCACCGGCGCCTACTTTGCTCGTCCACCCGCCGTGCCGTGCCCCCGGCGGCTAAACGGCCATTTGTTCTACGGCTCGTCCAAACGCTGAAACGTGAAGCGGCTTCTGTCTTTTGGTTTGGTGTTTCTCGCGTCGGCGTTGCTGCTGCTCGTCACTTTTTGGGCGGTCCCAAACACCAAGGATTACCTGCTCCCGGAGCGCTTTACGGTCGAGCGGTGGCAGCGAGGCGGCATTCCAACGCAGGAAGTAGACCATCCACGCTGGCCGATGCGATACAGTCTCGTCCGGCAGCATGACCCGGTAGGTAAACCAATCGGCGAAGTCGAATCACTGCTTGGTGCGGCGTCGCGGAATCGGAGCAACGTAGCCAGTTACAGTCTCGGGCCTACCGGTCGCGGCGTCAACTATGGCGTGCTGGACTTGCATCTCAATGATAGCGGTATGGTGCAGCGCTACGAGTTTCGGGAGCATTGAGCCGTAGAACCCTTGGCTGCGGGCGACGCAAAGGCGGGGCATTTTGCGCTGTCTCGGCGTCGGCGACTACATTGCCGTCTCACACGTCGGCGCGTTTTGCGCGCCAGAGCCTTTTCTTGTAAGTTGAAATCGTGAGCCATTTCGGCTCTCCGAGCACGTAAGCCCGTAGCCTTTCAGGTCCCGATCAGGCCAGGTCAAGACCGGATAACAGCAGGGGCCGCGACTGCTCGCAACGCCCGCCCAGAGTCCGAACAGTTGCCTGAACCAGAGCACGCCTTCGGGTGCGTTTCAGAGTTCGATTCCGCAAGAGTGGTCCGCGAGAATGATCGGTCATTCTCCGTAGGCAAGACTTCAACGCGTTATGGAAACGCCTGTCTTCGTCGGCATCGACGTGTCGAAACGCGCGCTCGACGTGCATGTCCTCCCATCGAACGAGCACTGGCAGAGCGCCAACACCCCTAGCGGTATCGACGAGTTGAGCACTCGCATCGCTGCGCTCTCACCGACGCTCGTCGTGCTCGAAGCAACGGGGAAGTACGAAGCTCCGTGCGCTGCTGCGTTGGCTGCTGCCAGCGTGCCCGTCGCCGTCGTCAACCCGCGCCACACGCGAGACTTCGCTCGCTCGACGGGTCAGCTTGCCAAGACCGACCGCATCGACGCCGCGCTGCTCGCACTCTTCGCTGAGCGCGTGCGTCCTGAGGTGAGGGAGCTACCGGACGACGAAACCGAAGCGCTAGCATCGATTCTGGCGCGTCGTCGTCAGCTGATTCAGATGCGGGCGGCGGAGAAGAACCGTCAGCACGTGGCTTCTCGATCCGTCAGGAAGAGTGTCGCGGCTCACATTGAATGGCTCGATGCAGCGATCTCTGACGTGGACGACGAGCTTCGCGATTCGGTCGAGACGAGCAGCATGTGGCGGGTCAAGGAAAAACTGCTCCGTAGCGTGCCGGGCGTAGGTCCAGGTCTGGCGCTGACGCTGCTGGCCGACCTGCCGGAGCTGGGTAGGCTCAGTCGCCGGGAGATTGCGGCGCTCGTGGGCGTGGCGCCGATGAACCGGGACAGCGGTAGCTATCGTGGGCGCCGGTCGGTGCAGGGTGGACGCGGCGTGGTGCGGGTTGCGCTGTATATGGGAGCGCTGACGGCGGTGCGGTTGGGCGCTCCGTTTCGTGCTTTGTATGATCGTCTGGTGGCGAAGGGCAAGCCGAAGAAAGTGGCGCTGGTCGCGGTGATGCGTAAGTTGCTGGTGACGTGCAACGCGGTGTTGCGCGACGAGTCGGTGTGGCACGGAAAAAGTGCGCTCGCCAGTTGACTTCTCACACAGTTGCTGTTATACCGCTTTCGGCCTGATGCGCAAGCTGCTACCTCGGCTGATCGTCGCACTCCTGATAGCTGGGAGCTTGCTCGCGTTCTACTTCTCCGTCAGCGGATCGCCACCACGAGTGCATCTCGCAGACGCCGTAAGTCTAATCATGCTCTTTGTCCTACCAGCGCTTCTCGTCCGGTCACCACGTGACCTATCGGAAAGGTGGCTTCCACTACTCGCGCTTGTTCTAGCGGGAGCCGTTCTGCACTCCGCGCTTAGCGCTCGCGTCATCGCCAAGGCTGAGTTCGACGTGGTCTCGGTGCTCGCTGCTCTGCCCCTTCTTCTTCTGAGTGCAGCACTGCTGCTTCTCATCCACGGTGCGATTGTCGCTAGGATTGAGTTGTACCGAGAAGGAGCGGTATCACCCACGGCGGCGGGTCATCGACACCGAGCACGCGGAGTAGCTCTGCGTGTGGCACCGGGTGCCGGTGGAGAAGGCGTAGAAGTGTGTCCGGACTCGTCGGCATCCGCGAGGCGCCGAGCAGACGCGCGCCCGGTTCCGCGCCCGTCGAAAGTCCGGTGCGGACCTGCGACGCAGCCAAACGGTCCGTCCGGCGGGTGTGGCGCGCAACGAGACCTGGAAACGACTCGGCGAACGTGCGCCGTGAACACGCCTCGCTGAGGCACCGAAAGCGTCGGACACGTAGCCTCAGACTGGCGGCGCGGTCGCTCACAGGTAGATCCGCTGGCGAGCGTGTGTAGAGCCCATGGACGCGCCGCGAGCGGTACCCACATGCTGGGCAGACGGCGCTGCGAGCCTTACTGCTCGCGTCAATGATAAGCTCAGGTGAGCCGGTCTGCACAGCGTCGAGGCGGCAGCCGGGAATGCGAAACGGGACGAGGGAAGCGGCCATGTAAAAGCGGGCGGGTGAGCCTGCTTGAACGATCTGGCGGAGTCGAGACGCCGTCTGCTATCACACAAAGTGCGGGAGAGCCACCGAATCGGGTCAACTCCAGCCCTCTGAACTCGGAGAGCACGCTGAAATCGAAGCCGGGGTCTTCGAACTCCAAGCTCAGCGTGTACTTCCAGTCGAGCCGGGCGCGGACGGCATCGGCCGCTTGGCGGTCGGTGAGGTTTTCGGCGAACTGGAAGACCGATAGGGCCGATCACGGCCCTACGAGGGCGAGCCGCCACGGGGCTGCGGCAGAGCGGCCAACGGCGGGGTAGAGGTCGGCGAAGTCTCCGTCGTGAAAGAGGGAGCCGAGCCCGTCGCGCGAGGTGAGGTAGGCGTTGCCTCTAGGGAAGGCGGCGCGTGCGACGCGGGCAGTCTGGTCGGGTATGGCGAGGTCAGTCTGGGGGCGAAGCGACATGGCGGCAAGGGGCGTGTGCGGAGGGGCACATCCACGCTACAACGCCCCAAGGGAGTTCGCCAACAAGACCCAGATCTGTATAAAAATGTCCCAGTAGCAACCCAAGCGTCGTCACTGAGTCGGCTGAGGCTGGATGAGTTCGCGGCACAGGTCTTAGGCGCCGTAGAGCGTGACGTTGTCTTGCCTGTGTGGCCGCGCAGCCGAACACCTCGACCTTCTGAGTCGTGATAGGTAATCCATCCCACTAGCCGGCAAGTATGTTACTGAACCAGATTCCTGTTCTCGCCCTGGCTTTCGATTCGAATGAGCGCATTGTAGAAGCTTCAGACGTGTTTCTCGGAACGCTCGGATATACGTCTGAGGACGTCCTGCGCCTGTCGGACGTCGTGGACGACGCGTCGATGGCCTATTACGAGCAGGACGTGCGACCGCGGCTCCTGCGAGGCGAAACGCTTAGCGCTGTACCGCTGATCTTTCACACCGCTGCGGGCGAGCCCTTGTCCGTAGCGGCTTCTCTTCGCCTCACGGCCGAGGGCACGACTGTGGCTGCGCTTGCCGAGGCCACCGGGTCGGAAGCACTCGTAGAGCAGGCACGCGCAAGCGAAGCTCGCCTGCGCGCGCTCGTCGAAAGCTCGCTCGACGGCATCTTTCTACTCGAAGCTCTCCGCGCAAGCCGGGAGCCATCAGCCCCGATCATCGACTTTACCTACCGCGTAGCGAACGAGCAAGCGGTCCGTATGATGCAGCAGAGCGACGCGAGCGCGTTGATTGGCCGCCGCATGCTCAAGCTCGCCCCGGGAAACAAAGAGTCGGGGCTGTTCGACGCCTATGTCAACGTCGTGCAAACAGGCGAACCGTTCCGGCGCCGCTTCCACTACCCTCTCGACGGCTACGACAACCATTTCGAGCTATCGGCCTCACGAGCCGGCCCGGGCCTAATAACGATCACCGTGCGGGACGTCACTGAGAGCGAGCAGCAGACCGCTCTGCTGGCCAGCTATCTCGAGCAGATCGAAACCGCCGTCGAGAGCGGCCACGTTGGGCTTTGGAATTGGAATCTGGTCACCGACGAGGTCACGTTCAACGACTATTGGTCGATCATGCTGGGCTATGAGCCTGGCGAGGTCGAGCACACGTTCGCTCAGTGGGAGCGCCTTACTCACCCGGAAGACGCAGAGGCTACAAAAGAGCTTATCGGGCGCTACATGAGCGGGCAGATACCGGAGTACGAGACCATCTTCCGCATGCGCCACAAGCAGGGCGAGTGGCGGCACGTGCTCGCGCGCGGACGCATTCTGGAGCGAGACGAGAGCGGCAAGGTGCTGCGCCTAGCAGGCTCCCACACCGACGTGACCGACGAGATCGAAGCGCAGCAGGCACTCCAGAAAGCTAAACACTACGCCGAGGCGACCACCGAGAGCGGTCTGGTCGGCCTCTGGAGCTGGCTCGTTCCTACCTCGGAGCTGGACTTCTCTTCCATCTGGGCGCAACTGCTCGGCTACGATGAAGGCGAACTCGAAAAGAGCGCGGCTACCTGGGAGCGCCTCATTCATCCGGATGACGTAGACCAATCTCAGCGCGCGTGGCAGGCCTACCTGGAGGGCGAGACTCCGCTGTTCGATCACGTGGCGCGGTGGCAGCACAAGAGCGGGTCTTGGCGCCACATCCTCTCGCGCGGAGGTATAGTAGAGCTATCCGAGGACGGCTCACCGCTGCGCGTCGCCGGCGCCATCACCGACGTCACCGATGCGGTGCAGCAGCAGCTACGCCTGGCCGCAATCGTGGACGCCTTGCCAGACGCGCTCTTCGAGGTCGACCCGCACCTTGACCTGGCAGGGCACGCGCAGGCCGCGGCCCCTGCCGCGACCGAGCAGGACGCAGGGCAGGCATTCGAGCACCTGTCCATAGAGACGCGCAACGAGCTGACCCGGGCGGTCGGCAGGGCGATCGAAACCGGACACACGCAAACGCTCGTCTACTCGTTTGCGCGCGCGGGACGCGCTTACCAGCACGAGGCACGCCTCTCGCGCCTGAGCGACACCGCCGCGCTCGTGCTGGTGCGCGACGTGACCGAGAGCGCGCGCATGTCGAGCGAGCTAGCCCGGCGCAACGAAGAACTCGAAGCCGCCCGTGCCCAGGCCGAGGCGTCGGCGCGCGAGGCCGAGCAGGCCAACCACGCCAAGAGCGCGTTTCTGGCCAACGCCTCCCACGAGATTCGCACGCCGCTCAACGGCGTGATCGGCTTTGCCTCCTTGCTACGCGACGAACCTAGCCTCGACGCGGCCACGCGCCACGAGTTCGTCAGCACCATCATCCATAGCGGCGAGCGCCTGCTGGACCTGCTCACCGACATCCTCGACCTATCCAAAATCGAAAGCGGGGCCATCGAGATTCAGGCGCGGCAGGTCGAGCCTCGCTTGCTGCTCGAAGAGGTGCTCCAAAATCAGATCGAAGCCGCAGCCACGAGAGGAAATGAGCTCGCGCTCGAATACGACGAGCAGGTGCCGCGCACGATCGAGCTCGACGGCAAGCGGCTGCGGCAGATCGTGACCAACCTGGTCTCGAATGCCGTCAAGTTTACCGAAGCCGGCGAGGTCGTCGTGTCGGTTCGCACCCTCAGCGACACTTCGGGGCATGCCCTCGAAGTGGCCGTACGCGACACCGGTATTGGCATAAGCGACGAGGTGTTGCGCAACGTATTCGAGGCCTTCTATCAGGGCGAGCACAACTACCTGGAACGCCGCTACTCGGGCACCGGCCTGGGCCTGGCCATCAGCCAGCAGCTCGCGCGCCTGATGGAAGGAACCATCACGGTAGAGAGCGCTCAGGGTAAAGGGTCTACCTTCACGCTGGTCGTGCCGTTCAAACCGGCTCAGCCGCTGCGCAAGATCTTTTCCTCGAGCGCGTCACCGGCAGCCTCGCCTGCGAGCATAGCCGGTACTCTGACGCTCGTCATAGACGACGACGCCGTCAACCGGCGGCTCGTAGAGAGCCTGCTCTCGTCGTGGGGCGGCAGCTCGGTGCCGGCGCGAGATGCTGCCGAGGCGAGCGCGCTGCTCACCGAAGGCATACGCTACAACGCGGTCCTGCTCGACTTCAACCTGCCCGACGGCAGCGGAGCCGACCTAGCGCGCCTGACGCGCCAGCAAACGCACCTCGAGGGCGCGGTCGTCGGCCTGCTTTCCTCGATCGACTTGGCCCGACCGGGCGACCTCGAGCCGTTCGACTTCACGATGTACAAGCCCGTCGACGCGGCGCAGCTGCGGGCGGCTCTCGAAGGCGTGCTGGGCGGCAGAGTGGCCTCGCTGCCTCATCAGGTCGAGGGCGCAGGGGGCGGTGCGCGGCCCTTGCAAGCTGGCGCAGGCGACGCTCAGGCGACTGGCCACGAGCGCCCGCCGAGGCTGCTCGTGGCCGAAGACGACCCGGTGAATCAACAACTCATCGAGACCGTGCTGCGCCGCGCCGGGTACGCCGTCCGTCTCGAGCCTGACGGCGAGAGCACCCTTGAGGCGCTGCAGCACGAGGGGCCCGAGGCGTTCGACGGCATCCTGCTCGACATCATGATGCCCCGCATGTCCGGCCTCGACGTGTTCGCGAGGATCTCCGAGGCGTATCAGGACCGGCTTCCGCCAGTGGCAGCCGTTACGGCGCGCGTGATGACGCACGACCGGCTCGAGATCCAGCAGGCGGGTATCGGGCGAATTGTGCCGAAGCCGATCATGTTCGAGCACCTGCTCAACGAAGTGCGCAGCATGGTCGCCGAAAGCCGCCAGAAAAAGCGCATCCCTTAACCGGTCAGGTGCGCCCGCTCGGCTTTTGGGATCCAACTGCGCAGCGTCATACGTAGAATCACGACTCGCCCCGCATCTGCCGCGCGATGCTCTGCGCTTCGGTTGCGTCATTCGGATCCGGCGTGTCTGTGAGCAGGTCGCCGAACGCAACGGCCACGTAGTGACGCGCTACGTCTGGGCTGGCACCCCGGCGGAGCAGCGCCGCTTCCATCTGCTTCCGCGTCTGCCCGTCGACGGTGTCGAGAAGGAGCTGCGGACTGCTCACGATTCGTCCTCATCGAGCGCACGCCGCGCCACGTCGACACCGCCGGGGGGTTCCGCTGGCTCACCCTCGTCGCGCCCGACAACCCCGAAGGCGCCGAGCTGGTCCTGGAGCCGGCAGCGGAGGACTACGTCAAGGACTACCAGTTGGCGCTGTTCGAGCGGGGGATCCCGCTCACGATGTTCGAGGTGGCGCGGGCGACCGGGCACGCCGTGGCGACAGCCCACATGGCCGACCACTCGCTGGACGGGGCGATATATGCCCTGCGGGCGATCCGCGCGGCTGGGGACGACGTGGAGTCTGAACGGGTGTGGCAGACCGGTCGGATCCCCGAGCAAGTCCGCCAACTCGTTCACTTTGCGCTGGCCTCCGACCGGCTCCGCCCTAAAGCGGCCCAGCAGCCGCCTGATAGCGCGCCTCGCGCGGCGGCGCTATCTTGAGTACGTCCAATCACCATCGTGCTCTGCGCGCCAGAGCCTGTTTTGTTCTACGGCTCGCAAGACCCCATGCTTGACTGGCTCTACAACTTTCTCGATTGGTTATTCGGGTGGATTGAGTATGCGAGCGATCACGACAACCGACTGAGTGGATATCTCTCGCGGCAATTTGAGCAGAGCGGCCTTCCGTTCTTTGTACTTCCCGCCGGTGTAGCACTCGTCACCGCTGTTCTCTGGCGGAAGCCGCTTTTGGCCTATATCGCTCATCTGCGTTCGCCGAGGCGCCGGGGGCTGCGTGAGCCTCTCTCCTCGTGGGAGACCTATGAGATTGAGGAGCAAGGGTACATCCGAGGTGTGTTTCAAAGCGTCGTGCTACTCTCCATGCTCGCCCTGCTCGCAGCTGTTGGATGGTTTACGTGACCCCGCCGTAGAACCCTTGGCAGCGGGCGACGCAGAGGCGAGCGGTTTGCCACGTGCGGGTATCGGCGTCTACTTTGATCGCTCACCCTTCACGGTGCTCTGCGCGCCAGAGCCTGATTGTTATACCGCCCTCTCCGCTTGCCATGTCTGCGTTGTTCGAGGTGAGCGAGAAGTACGAGTTGCTTGCCCTCCACCGTGCGCTGTTCGAGGCCAAGCGCCACGCAGACCCGGACGACACAGCCATTGTCGGCAGTCCGTACGTCGCGGCTCTCTCCCTCCGGGTCGTTGATGCACTGGCGGAGCTTGACGACCTGCCCACCTTCGGGCCGGGTTGGCGCGAGTGGCAACGTGCCGAGAAGCACGAACACCGCCTCCCGTTAGTCCGCAACAGGATCGAGGTAGGCGCTCGGTGCAGGGCGGGCGCGGCGTAGTCCGTGTTGCGTTGTATATGGGCGCACTGACGGCGGTGCGGCTGGGCGCTCCGTTTCGGGCGCTCTACGACAGGCTGGTGGCCAAGGGTAAGCCGAAGAAGGTGGCGCTGGTAGCGGTGATGCGTAAGTTGCTGTTATTGCGCTTTCGACATGTCAGTGAATGCAGTGACTAGCACGAACGAGCCATCTTAGGTGACCGTCGATAATGGGGTAGAGCGGGTGTACTAGCAGAAACGAGCGCTGGTTGATGGGCTGCTGGGCTACGTCTATCCTGCCGAGGCATAAGCAGGCCGTTCACCGCAGGCGCAAGAGTCAAGAACTCGCCGAAGCACTCATCTACATCAGTCTCCGGTACACCCGGGGCGGCTGATCGGCACCGGTCGACCTGGACGAGACGTTTTCCGGCTTGGACGACGAGGCGAGCGCGTGACGTTGGACCGCGCAGTTCAGGCAACAGGTGAGACGCCCGGCAGGCTCTGCGCCTTCTGGTCAAACGTCCGCATCTGGCCGCCCTCGGCGGCATACTCGGCTGCGAGCAGGCAGTCGGCGAAGTCGTAGCCGCCGGAGGTGTAGAGAGCGAGCGCCTTCTGCACGTACGGTCGCCTGATCACGCGCAGCGCCGAGGTGCGCAGCACGTGCGCGACGGCATCGGCGACAGCTTCGCGCGGCACTTTGTAGGCGCGCCGAAGCACCCAGACGAGTTCACAGAGCGCAACCGGATGCACGAGGCCCGGGCGCTCGCGGGTAAGCGATCCGACGAGTTTTTCGACGCGCTGGCGCTGATCCGGGTCGTCGTCGACGAAGAGGCGCACGAGTACGTTCGTGTCGAGCGCGACGAGCGGCTCGCTGGCTTGGGGCTTACTCATCGCCCGAGGCGCTACTGCCGGGCGAGTCGCTGCACGCGAGGTCGCGCCCGGCCACCGCCTCGGCGATGGCGTCGTCCATTTCGCTCGTCGTGACGGGCCGCTCGCCCGCGTAGCCGCTCAGCATGCCCAGAAGCGAGAGCGCGCTCTCGTGGCGGGCGCGGACGACGAGTTCACCCGATGGCAGGCGCTCGAACATGACCTCGCCGCCGGGCGCGATGCCCATCTCGTCGCGGACGGGTTTGGGAAGCGTGACCTGGCCTTTGGCCGAGACGCGCGAGGTCCAGGCGCGAGTTGAACGGATCGGTAGAGGGTCAGACATGGGCCAGCGAGTAGTAGTGCAGCTCCAAAGTTGTACCGACATTCGGAGTTCCAACTTGGTTCATTAATCACCATCGAAAAGCCAAAGCTCGCAGGCTCATTTCTAGCGCCCGATAAGGGAGTATCATCGGGCGTCAGGGCTGGTCGTGGAAGGGTCAGAGAGGCCCACTATAGCATATGAGAATGATGATTCTAAGTAGCCATACCGTACCTTGAATCCGACCCTTTTCCATATCAGTGTCGTGATGAGTGATAGCGATACTGCAATAACAGATTCAAGAACGTCTGCTTTCGGTAGTGCCGTGCCTACTGCCAGCGCTCGGTCACCGGGACCCGATCCCGCCAGCGTCTACCTCGCACGCCTCGCGCCCGGCAGCCGCCGCACCATGCGCCAGGCCCTCTCGGTCATCGCCGCCATCTGCCTGCCTGGTTCTGACGAAGTGCCCGCGCCCGAAGAGTTTCCCTGGTGGCACCTCCGGGCCGAACACACCAAAGCCGTCCGGGCGCGCCTGGCCGAGCGCTACCGCTTCTCGACGGCCAACAAGATGCTGAGTGCGCTCAGAGGTGTGCTGCGTGAAGCCTGGGAGCTGGGCCTCATGGAAACCGACGCCTACCACCGCGCCGCTGCCATACGCGCCGTCCGTGGACAGCGTGCTGCTCAGGCTACGGGCAGGTCGCTCGCCCGAGCCGAGCTGCGCGCGCTCATCGAGGCCAGCCTCGAACCCACGGCACCCCGCGCGGGTGAAGCACCTGTGCTCTCCGACAAAGGGCGGCGCGATGCGGCCCTCGTGGCGCTGGGCTACGGCTGCGGACTCCGGCGCGACGAACTAGCCTCGCTGCTCGTCGGCGATGTCGACCTGGCGATGCGGCGCGTGCTTGTGCGTGGTAAGGGAAATAAAGAGCGCGTCGTGCCTATTCCGCCGGGAGCCTTTCACGCGCTGCGCGACTACCTGGACGTGCGGCTGGCGGGACTTCGCTCGGTGCCCAGCAGCGATACCGGAGAACGTGCTCCTATATATAACGTCTCGCCAGCTTCCGAAGCTGGCCGGTCCGAAGCACTCGCTCCCCTCTTCGTGAGGGCTAGGCGGGGTGGGGTGCTCGATGCGGGCGCGGATTCGATCACGGGACAGGCCGTCTACTACGTGCTATCCACCCGGGCCAGGCAGGCAGGCGTGAGCGCCTTTAGCCCCCACGACCTCAGGCGTAGCTACGTGGGCGATCTGCTAGACGAGGGCGCAGACCTGTCCGTCGCGCAGCAGCTGGCCGGGCACGCCTCCCCTGCCACGACGGCCGGGTACGACAGGCGCGGCGAAAGAGCCAAGGAGCAGGCGGCTTCAAGGCTCGATGTGCCGTACGATGGGTGACCGGTACTTACGAGCATGGCATCAAGACCCATCTACAACCGATAATTTGTAGTTATCGGGCGTAACAATTCCAGGAGAGAGTAGACGCGCGAAGTGCTTGGCTCGGCTGCCCTAGTCGGTAGGTAATACATGGTGGTTGATTTGGCCCGGGACCACCAACATGCAATAACGGCGCCTCGAACTGCGGCCCGCTCGTCAGTTGACCATCGGCCTTCTACGGCTGTCGCGTGACGAGCGGGCGGTCAGGATCTGCTCTAGTTGTTTCGTCCATTTCTGTCTCGCGTCTCCGTCGGCAGCTGACTTGAACAGGACGGTCGGAAAATCCGCAGCAGAACCGGGACGGTCGCCCCAGAGCCACGAAACGAACTCGATGATCACATACCACACGCTCAGGCTATCCCACTCAGCGTAACCCAGTGACGCGAGCACGCGGCGCTCCAGCTGCCCCAAGAAGAATCCCGACCGTGTAGCGAGCCGAACCAGCGTCTGCACTCCCAGAGGTACGGGACGATAACCGTGCGCTACGAACGAGATAACGGCGTCGTGATACGCGCGAGCCGAGAGCGCTCCACTTTTCAAGGCGTGATCGACCGCCGCGACCGCACTGATGGTGTCGACGCCGACCAGAGCAAACGCCTCTAGGTAGAGCGCGTCTCCGGCCAGCAGCGGGAGCGAGCGAGTTGACGCTTCGAACAGTGCTTCGGTAGTGGGCATACCGAACAGGTCTGCCAGTTCGGGATGCGTGTTCGGTCCCAGCTGGGATGCTCGGCCGGGAGTAGCGCCGATGATTCTGGCGTTGGGATGCTCGATCAGTAAGCGGCGTAGCTGTTCTACCTCGGAGATAAACCGCTGAGCGACTTGGGGTGGAGTCTCCATTCTGCACAGTTCTCCCTCTTCGAGGAAGACCGTCGTCTCCCCCTCTTGGGCCGCACGCCGTTTACGGTGAGCAGCCGCGGTGAGCGCGTCGATGCTGGCCTGGGGTATATAGACTGCAGGGAAGGCTTTGAGAGCAGGGCCGAGCACCCCAGCTGCTCGGAGTGCAAGACACGCATCCAGATCAACCACGACCGCGATCGCCTTTTCAGCTACTGCCACCTGTCGCTCAATCTCTTCGGAATCGGCAGCCGATACTCTCCTTCCATACTCGGGGTGCGAAGTGGCGTGCAGCCACGTAGTGACCTCGTCGCGGCCGGTGATCTGCGAGAGGACTCCGAGTGGGGCTTTCTGCCTAAAGAGGCGGTCGACCTCGTCAACGGGTTGCGCAGCCAGATGGTCTCGAAGACCGTCCAATGACGTTTCGTCCTCCCCATTAGTGAGCGGAATATGCTGGATCATCCGACCTTCGGGGAAGCGCTTGGGGTACGCCTCGACAGCGTCTCGGCTGGCGCCGATGTACTGCTCGCGCAGGACTGGGTCGGTAATGGTTTCGCTGCGCGTACTGAGCGAAATGGAGAGAAAAGTAGACGCGACTTGGTGGTCGGCGGGATCCAGCTCAATCGCGCGTAGACTGAGGCGAAGTGCGTCTTCGTGTTTGCCCATGTGCGCATAGGCCTCCGCGGCGGTGGCGAGTGCCTGTGCATCGCCAGCCACATGCCCTTCGGCGAGGCGCATATGATCGTAGGCCTCCCTCTCGCGTCCTAGTCGAAAGTAGCAGCGCCCAAGAGCAAGCAGGAGTTGGGGGTCGGTGGATGCGTGATCGATCAGCCATTCGAGACGTGACGCGGCCGAGGCGAAGTTTCCCGTTCGCAGGTAGATGTCGGCTTCAATACGCGTGGGCCTCTCGTGACGCTGCTCGCGCTGCGCATCGGCGCACGCTTCGAGCGCTTTGCCCCAGTGATCGGGCCCGCCGCGGTGCAGGAGCCGCATGCGGCTCCGAGCGGCGTCATCGTAAACACCGGACGTGACGAACTGCCCGAATAGATCAGCCGCCTCGACGAGGTCATCGGAGCGTTCACTTTTGCCGAGTGCCTCGGCCAGAGCGAACGTTGCCCGTACGCGCAGAATGCTGCTGGAGGACATAACGGCTAGCGCTGCGCGAGCGGGTGCGATGGCCTGACCTGGGTGCCCAAATCGTACAAATCGTTCGGCCTGCGCGAGCTGATGATATGCTCCAAGGCCAGGGTCAGCGGCGAGGCGTTCGAGCGCCTGATCAGCAAGCGATGGCTTGCGCTGCGCGTCGTGCGTGCGAACGAGCAGTTCGAGTGCTTCGCCTCGCTGCCCGAGTGGTCGTGGGCCTGAATCGAGAAACGTCTCTATCTCACGAGCGGCTGCAGCTCCATCGGAGAGGGCGAGGTAGGCGTGAGCGACCGCTCGCGAGGCGCGCCACTCGTCGCCTCCGGCTGCAAGGTAGGCTGGGGCGTAGTTCAGCGTAGCACTGGGGTCACCGATGACGGATATGCGAAGCAGGTTGTCGAGCGTTTCGATGGCGTTGGGGACTGCTCGGTGTGCTTGCCGCAGATCAGCGAGCGCCTGATCGTACGCGTCGAGCCATATGTGCGTGCTCGCGCGGTAGTGCAGCGCGTCGTGTAGTATCTGGGCTGCCTCTTGAGGCACCTGGTCAATGGCGCGAGAGAGGCGGTCTCTGGCTGTTACGAGGGCTTGGCGCTGATCGAGATCGATGGCTGTCTCCCCCATCTGCATTCGCTCTTGCTGAATGAATACGGCGACGGCCCCGGCGGTGGTCAATGACGTGAGGTCGTCCGGGTCTGCGTCCAAGGCGCGCTCAGCGAAGCGCAAAGCATCGGAGTATTGTTTAGCTCTGAATGCAATCCAAGCCTGAGCGCTGAACAGGTCCGCTCGGGCGCTCGCGTCTTCGGCGTCGACGAATTTCTCGGCATCTATGAGCGTCTGCACTGCCCGGTCCGGCTGGCCCTGTTCGAGCAGTGCGGCCGCGAGGATGCGATAGGGTGCGAGCGTGGCTGGCTCGCGGGGAATCGCCTCACTCGCGTACTCGGCTGCTTGGGCGGGTTTGCCTTGAAGCAGAGCAGCGAGTGCGCGGTGGCGAAGAGTCGCGGTGCGGTCGGTCGTGTGCTCCACAGCCTGGAGCAAATGCGGAGCGGCGAGGGGCTGCTGGTTTGGGTCTTCGGTGTTGATGTACGACTGGGCGGCGAGGACGCGAAGGCGGGCGCGTAGTTCGTGCGGAGCGTCAGGGTTTGCCTCTGCAGTCGCGATGGCGCGCTCGGCGCGTTCAATAGCCTGTTTGGTAAGGTGACGATCAAGCAGACTCTTGATCTCGTCGGCCTCATCGCTGGCCGATTGGGGTGTAGCTGCGCCGAGGTCGGCGGCAGCGATCTGGCTACCCGCAACGTTCGGGCGTGCCTGAACAGCCATCAGCAGTTCTTCGTGTCTTTCGTCCGCTCGCCTTTCCTGCTCTTCGTGCCTTTCGTCTGCTTGCCTCTCCTGCTCTTCCATGCCCTGAGTGACAGACTGAAAGCCTGCCTGCATCTCCCTGGCAAGGGCAAGTATCACGTCGCCGAGCCATTGCCGGAGTGAGCCGACGGCAGCGAGTGCAGCCTGGGACTCGGCAGAGAAAACTTTGAGCCGCTCGGTGCGGACTGCCTCGATCATCTCGCCTCGATACTTGCGAAGCAGTCGAGCGTGGGTGCCTCGGGCGAGGGAAGGGACAGCGAGATCGTCCGGTTCGATTTCGTCGGGGTTGACGACGCAGGCGAAGAGGACGGCCGCGTTACCGCTGTCCTCCAGAAACGCCTGTACGACCAGAGCTGGAAGGTGCTTATTCGTGAACGTCACTATGGCAGCGCCGCTGATGACGTCGCGAAACTGCTCGTGCGTGTCCGCCTCGAAGTGCTTCTGGAGCCTACAAATGGATGGCAGGCGGGAGGCTTGAGCTGCAAACGTTTTGACGCCGAGATCTACCGCTTTGGTGGCCGCGTGTGTAGCCAGTCCCGCTACGATTGCGGCAGAGAGCGGCTCAGGCATAGAGTAGAGTGCGTGGTAGGTGCGTTCTGCTCGCTTTCGCTCAGGCAGCGGCGAGGTGAGCGTCGATGGTTACGTCGATGCCTGCTCGGGAGCAGAGGGTGAGGAGTTTGTCGGTGGAGAAGGCGGAGAGTTTGCCGTTTTTAATCTCGGAGATGCGCGGACGGCTTTCTCCAAGGGCTTGGGCAGCCTCCTGCTGCGTGGCGAAGCCACCGGCGTATTCGGCGAGAGCCGAAAGGAGGTGCGTTTTGACGGTCAGTAGGGCCGCTTCTTCGGGGTCGAAGCCGAGATCGGCGAAGACGTTGCCGGAGGAGCGAGTGATTGGGCTTTGCATGGCTCTTGTACGTTGTGTCAGGGCTTCCCCGCTGCGTTGCAGGGCGTCAGGAATAGCCCTGCTGGTTACGGTAGGCGACGAGGTCGCGGTATCTCTGTTTGATCCGGGCCTCGTCTTTGGGAGGGAGCGAGGCGCCGGACTTTGACTTTTTGTGTAGCGCGTCGAGGACGTAGACAGCCTCGGCGAATTTGGCGACGTAGAAGGTGCGGTAGGCCTCGCCGTCATGGGAGACGCGGATTTCGGTGACGCCGGAGCCGTAGCGCGAAATGGCAGATGAGTTGCCATAGAACTGCCCCTGCTGGGCCTTGCGGAGTGCGAAGCCGATGTCCTTGCGGGCTTCGGCGGGAAGCTGGCGGAGTTTGTCTTGCGAGTCGGCCCAGAAGAAGAGTTCAGTATCAGTGGGGGGCATATTCGTGGGAACGGTTGACTAGCGGAGTCTCATGGGATTTGCCGATTGTGAGAAAGAGCACTGGCGCGACAGGGAAACGTGTACGACATTTCGTACATAGAGTTCCGGATTGGCGAGGCACACGAGCCAAACGTACCTCAGGTGGGCAGATCGGGAAAGTCGATATTCAACTGGATAGCTAGCATATCCTCTAGTATCCATACAGTGGTGGCAATTGAATGCGTGCAGGTCAATACCAGTGTATTGATCTGACTCAGAGAATCACCGGGGCCGGTCGGCATATGGAGTATTCCTGGCCCGCTCGCTAGGGTTGCCGTATGGGGCGAAAAATGCACAGCGCTGCACAACACATCATAGACGCTAGTCATGTCATCACCATCTGGAAGCTCAGCAATCATATTGCCTATGGTGGCACCGTGATGCCAATTTTTAATCTTCTTTATGCTGTCAACTCCGAACATGGACTTCCACTCTGCCTCCTGCTTTTTGGAGTGAACCCGCTTCGGTGGCTCTTCCGCACTTTGTGTGATCACGCGGCGCAGAGGACGCGCTTGCGGAGCAAATCAAAGCCAGCGCGGCCGTACATCTGACGCTTGAGCATCTTCAGCCGGTTGATCTGACCTTCGGCTTGGCCACTGCTCCACGGTTCCTTCAGCGCCGCTCGCACGGCGGTGTAGTCCCGGCGTAGCCCTTCGCCGAAGGTCGTGAGCGCGGTGATCTCGCTCGCATGGCATGCGTTGAGCCATCCGTCCAGCTTGTCCGGTTGCTTATCCCGCACCATCCGGGTGTACGATCTCGCGAGGTCGTGGAGCGCGGCGATGTCGGCGTCCTGCCGGATGTGGGCGAGGACAACCGTTTCGGACTCGTCGAGCGTCTCCGGGTCGCGGACGAGGAGCCTAGCCACCCGTCTCGTCGACGGAAGGCGTCCCCGGCCGGGCGTAGCGTCCGGCGGCTCCAGGCACGTCGCCAAATGGTCGTGCCGCGTGCAGGGGTGGGGCTCGGTGCGCCGTCCCTGTGCCCAGTGGACCGTAAGCGGTCCAATGAGACCGGACGCATCGACCCAGAGTAGCCGAGCGCCTGGATTTCGTGCCACAACCCGCGTGCGCTACGCTCGCCCTCGACCCACCGGGCGTTGAGGTGCTTCTGATACAAGGCCAGGATGCTCGGCGGTACCGAGTGACGGCCTCGCTCCGGGAAAGCGTCGGCGGCGAGGTATTTCCGCACAGTCGTCCGGCTGATCCGGAGCGTGCAGGCAATCTGCAAAATGTTGAGCCCGTCCTCGGCATTTAGCCGCCGGA
>CAXBBB010000003.1:0-16280 GCA_963973615.1 uncultured Rhodothermales bacterium
CGGTTACGTCGGGCGGATCGGCAACCGACGTGCTCTCGACTATCCCTTCGATAGACGTGGACTTGGACGGCAACGTCGCGCTGCGTGGAGCCGGGAGCGTCGCCATCTTCATCAACGGACGCCCTGCCCCGGTTTCGAGCGACTTTATCGCGGCCTACCTGCGCAGTCTGCCAGCCGGATCGATCGAGCGGGTCGAAGTCATCCCCAACCCCTCTGCGGCGTTCGAACCCGATGGAGTAGGCGGAGTCCTCAACATCGTGCTCAAGCAAAACACGGATCTGGGCCTAGGCGGTACGCTCACAGCCGGTACGGATTCTCAGGGTGGCTACAACGCGACGGCGGCTGTCACGTACGGTCGTGGCCCATGGTCGCTTGCAGGAACGTATGGCTTCCGTAGCGACGACCGCGACCGGGCGGGCAGCAGCTTCCGGATCAATCGCTACGAATCCACCCCAACAACGCTTCTACAGGATGATTCGGAAAGCCGCGAACGCAGCAGCCACTTCCTCAGCCTGTCTGCCGACTACGCTGTGTCTGACGCGACGACGCTGACTTCGCAGGTGCAGGCAGGTATCCAAAGCGGAAATCAAGATGAGCTAAGCAACACGCTCCGGGAGAGCGCCCTGGGCACCCCGCTCATGCAGTTCGACCGTCTCGCACTCGAAGAAAGCGATGGGCTCTCGGGCGATGTGCGGCTGGGCCTACGCCACAGCTTCGGCGAAGAACACACTCTGACAGTCGAAGCGCGCGGTCAAGCCGAAGAAGAAGGCGAGTTGCAGACGTTCTCCGAGACACTACTGACGGGAACCGGCGAATTGGAACTGCCGCAGCGCGTCGACGAAAGCGATTCGGAACGCGAGGTGTCGCTCCGAGCCGACTACACCGTCGGGCTGGGCGCCATCCGGCTGGACATAGGCTACGCCGGAGGTTGGGAGTACGAGGCAAGCGACCTGCTCTCCGAAACCCAGCGCGGAGGCGTCTTCTTTCCAGACGACAACCTGAACAACAGCTACACATTTGATGAGACCGTCCACGCGCTCTACCTGCAAGCCGCGCGGGAGTGGGGACAGATTGGCGTGCAAGTTGGTGTCCGCGCGGAGCAGGCCACGACAACCTTCGATCTAGAAACGACTGACGAGAGCTTTGGCAACGACTACGCGAGCCTCTTCCCTAGCGCCTACCTGTCGTACAAGCCGTCTGAGTTGACGAACGTGCGCGCCGGGTACAGCCGCCGCATCAATCGCCCGCGCCGGTGGGAATTGAACCCCTTCCCGTCGTTCAGCGACCCGCGCAACATCCGCCAGGGTAATCCAGCCCTCAAACCCGAGTCCACCGAGTCGTTCTAGATCCGCGCCTCACACGTGACCAGCTTCGGCTCGCTCTCGCTGACACCGTATTACCGCCACACGACTGACATCATCCGTCGCATCTCGACCGTCCGGCCCGACGGCGTCACGGTTCGCTCGACGCGTAACCTGGACACCGCAGACGCATGGGGCGCCGAAGGAGTCGTCTCGGTCGACGACGTTTTCGGCTTTGAGGGGTACGTGAGCATGGAAGCCTACCGCTTGCAGACCGAAGGCGATGCGATAGCGGGCGATGCGCTGGGCTGGGGCGGACGAGCCAACGCCAGCTATGCCTTCGGCGACCCGTTCGGAGTCGGCGGCCTCGACCTCCAAGCCACCTTCCGCTACACCGCCCCGGTCGACACCGAACAGGGACGGACGGGCGCACGGACGTTCTTCGACTTCGCTCTGCGTCAGAAACTGATGAACGACCGTGCCGCACTCACCCTCCAAGTGCGCGACCCTCTGGCTCTCGCCGGTTTTCAGTACACCCTCGATCAACCCGATCTGTATCAGGAAATCGACCGCGACTGGGGCGCACAGCAAGTCGGCCTGACGTTCTCCTATACGTTTGGTCGACAGGAGCAGCAGCGCGATTCCGACCGAGAAGGGGGCGGTGACTACGACGGAGGAGAGGAGTATTGAATCCAATGGGACGGCGGCCGCCCAACATCGTACGCTGGCTAGATCGTCCGACTCTCCTCTTTGCTGGACTCCATTTAGCGCTAGCGGTAACATCGTGGAGCAAGGGAACGCGCTTCACGTCATCCCTGCTACTTCGGCGAACGCCAACACGATGTTCTGATTCTGCATCCGGCCTGACCAGGAATCGAGCGCATCAGAAGTAGGCTACAGATACGGCTCGTCTTCGCGTTCGGTCAGGGAGCGCTATCGACCTACCTTTGCGGTTTACAACGCTCTAGCCTGTGTCACACGTCTCCTCGCCTCCGATTGCTGATTCTCGCTCTCGAAATAGTCTGTGGAAAGCACTTGGCCCCGGCATTCTAGTTGCCGCGGCTGCCGTTGGCGGTTCGCACCTGGTATGGTCGACGCGAGCGGGAGCGCTGTACGGGTGGAGCTTGCTCGGACTGGTGCTGCTCGCCAACGTGCTCAAG
This sequence comes from uncultured Rhodothermales bacterium, assembly GCA_963973615.1. Taxonomy (GTDB): domain Bacteria; phylum Bacteroidota; class Rhodothermia; order Rhodothermales; family BA12; genus CAXBBB01. The sequence continues at coordinate 2,462 of CAXBBB010000003.1, forward strand.
TTTCCGTTCTTCCTCTACGGGCAGCGGTACACGGCAGCGACGGGTGAGAGCCTGCTCGATGGATACAAGCGACAAGGCGCCGGATACGTCTGGACATTCTTCGCCATCAACATACTGACCGGTACAATCAACATCGCCGCCGTCGCGATGCTGACCGGGGCACTGCTTTCGGGCTACGGACTGGATGCGTCGGTGCCTATTCTGACGGTCGGTACGCTCGTCGTCTGCGCGCTACTCGTGCTCGTCGGACGCTACGCCGTGCTCGACACGCTCGCCAAACTCGTGATCGCTATGCTGACGGTGGGCACCGTTCTGGCTGTCGCGCTGGCGGTCGGAAGCGCGGATTCAGCGGCTGTCGTCGATGCGGTTCAAGCTCCGAGTGTGTGGACGTGGGCCTCGTTCGGCTTTTTGGTCAGCCTGCTCGGTTGGATGCCGATGCCCATCGACTTGTCGGCGTGGTCGTCGCTGTGGATGTTCGAGCGCAGTGCTCAGACCGGCCACATGGCAACCGTGCGCGAGTCGAGTATCGACTTCTATGTCGGCTATGGTGCGGCAGTCGTGCTGGCGATCTTGTTCTTATCGCTCGGCACGCTGGTGATGCATCCGACGGGGCAGACGTTTTCGGCAGGCGGCGTCGGTTTCTCAAATGAGTTCGTCGCGCTCTATACCCAAACCATCGGTGACTGGTCGCGCCCGCTGATCCTGACGGCGGCCTTCGTGACCATGTTCTCAACGACGCTGACCTGCGTCGACGGTTATCCGCGATCGCTGGCGGCCTGCTGCACGCTGCTCTTCCCCGTCGACCGTAGCCGCTTCGGGGGCATCCATCTGGCGTGGGTGCTCGCGTCGGTTGTCGGCGCCATTGGCATCGTGCTGCTGCTGACGAGCAGTCTGCTGGCGCTGCTGACGTTCGCCGCCGTCGTCTCGTTCGTCACGTCGCCCGTTCTGGCATGGATCAACCTGCGCGTGATGCGCGGCGACAACGTCCCCGTCACGGATCGTCCCGGCTCGGTTCTGCTTGCGATCAGTTGGGCAGGACTTGCGTTCTTCTCGCTGATGACGCTGGGCTTTCTCTACACGCTGATCACGTGACGCTATGCTTGCTCGACTCTTTCTCTCGTGTTCTGTCTTGCTGATCGGCTCCTTCGGGGACGAACCGGACCAAGCCCAAACGATGGTGTCACCTCAATGTATATGCAGTTCTCCACACTGGCCATCCGAGCGGGCTTCGGTCGAGTACCGTGAGTGGATCGCTGAGTCCGATTTGGTAGCCGTCGGCACGATGGAATGGATGGGAACGCTATCTCCTACCAAGCGCGAAGTGTCCAAACTCCGGGCGTTAGGAGCGACGGCGCAGGAAGCCGACTATGTTTCGTTTACCATGCTGATGAATCAACCGCCCTTTCCTCACCGCTTTCGAATTGAGCACGCGATCAAAGGCAGCGCATCGGACTCAACCGTTTTCATCGGCCCCCGAACGCCTGAGCAGGTGATCTGTGGCTATGGACAGGGACTCTCGAATGGCCCAGTCGTCATCTTCGGACGCGCAATCTCGGCAGACTCGGTCTACGCTGATCCGAGCGCAGTTGGACTCACTTCCGATGCGCCCTATCACTGGATTCCCTACTGCGATGGCGCACGAACAGTCGCCGACTATGCCGGATTAGTCGACAGCTTACAGGTGTGGGCAGCCGAACGCTGACAACGGCTAACCCACTCTGAGCAGCCCCAGCCCTTTCCCCTTGTAACTCGCGTTGTAAGCTGAACGAATGCCTGCGTGGTCCGCGTGCTCCAGTTTGGGGTCGGACTTGACGAGGGCAAACGCGGCTTCGCGTGCCTGACCGACGAGTTCGACGTCGGTCGTAAGGTTGGCGATTTTTAGGGCAGGTAGTCCGCTTTGGCGCGTGCCGAAGATGTCGCCCGCGCCTCGGATTTTGAGGTCGATCTCGCTGATCTCGAAGCCGTCGTTGGTGCGGGCCATTGCTTCCAAGCGCTCGACGGCTTCGGCGGAGCGTTTGTAGTCGGTCATCAGGATGCAGTAGCTCTGCCGGTCGCCGCGTCCGACGCGACCGCGCAACTGGTGCAGTTGGCTCAGGCCGAAGCGCTCGGCGTGTTCGATCACCATGATCGACGCGTTGGGCACGTCGACCCCGACTTCGATGACCGTCGTGGCGACGAGGATGTCGGCTTCCTTGTCTTTGAAGCGCTGCATCGCCTCCTCCTTCTCGTACGCCAACATCCGCCCGTGGACGAGTTCGACGCGGTACGGACGGAAGAGCTCGGTCAGTTCTTCGAAGCCCGACTCGGCATCCTTCAGATCCAGCTTCTCGCTCTCCTCGACGAGCGGATAGACGACGTACGCCTGCCCGCCCTCGCGCAGTTGCTCCTTGACAAACGCGTAGACTTCGCCCCGTCGCTTCTCCATCCGGACGGCAGTCTCTATTGGCTTTCGGCCTTTGGGCATCTCGCGCATCAGCGACACGTCGAGGTCGCCGTAGAGCGTCATTGCGAGGCTTCGGGGGATCGGCGTCGCTGTCATCAGCAGCATGTGGGGTCGCTCGCCCTTGTCGAACATCCGCGCCCGCTGCATCACGCCGAAGCGGTGCTGCTCGTCGACGACCGTCATGCCCAGCCGCTGAAACTCTACGTTATCCTCGATCAGCGCGTGCGTGCCGACGCAGACGTGCGCGGTCCCATCTGCCAGTTCGCCCAGGATCTCCTCGCGTAGCTTTTTGCGCTGCCCGCCGACGAGCAGGTGCACCTTCAAGCCCAGCGGCTCCAGATACTTGGTCAGGTTGGCATAGTGCTGCTCGGCGAGGATCTCGGTCGGCGCCATGAACGAGCCCTGGAAGCCGTTGTCGACCGCCTGCAGGATCGCGGCGACGGCAACAACGGTCTTGCCCGACCCCACGTCGCCTTGTACGAGCCGGTTCATTTGACGCCCACTCTGCGTGTCGACCACGATGTCGCGGAGCGTCTGCTTTTGCGCGCCTGTCAGGTCGAACGGCAGGACCTCGGTGAGGAAGCGCTTGGTCAACGCGCCGGGTTTTCCCAGGACGACGCCAGGCTGATCGTCGCGCACTTGCCGAGTCAGTGCGAGCAGGAGTTGCAGGTAGAACAGCTCCTCGAACTTGAGCCGATTAGTTGCCGCCTCTAACTCTTCGCTAGATTTTGGAAAGTGGATTGCCCGTAGCGCTACGCGGCCGTCGACCAGCCCATAGTGATCGACCACTTTCTGGCTGAACGGATCGGGTGGAAGTTCCAATCCGTGCTCCTTGAACAGCCGGTAGATCAGCCTACGCATCGCGCGGCTCGTCAGGCCGACTTTGTCGAGCGCCGCGCCACCGGGATAGAGCGGGATGATGCGGCCCGTGTCGAGCGCCGCGCCCTCGCCGCCCAATTTGTCGAAGTCGGGATGCGTAAAAGAAAAGCTGCTGCCGAACTTTTGCACCTTGCCGTGGAAGGCGATGCGGTCGCCCTTCTTGAACTGCCGCCCGATCCACTGCGCGCCCTGAAACCAGACGGCTTTCATCCGCCCACCGTCTCCGTCTTCGATCATCAACTCGAACCGCGCCCGGCCTTTGCCACCAACCAGGTTGCTCGTCTTGACCGTCCCGACGACCGTCGCCTCGCCTGTGTCTTCGCGCAGATCAGCCACGCGGCTCACGGTCGAGCGGTCGAGGTACCGACGCGGATAGTGCCGCACCAAATCCATCGCGGTATTGAGCCCAGCTTTGGCAAGCACGTCGGCCCTGCGCGGACCGATGCCGGGCACGTCGGCGAGCGAGGTATCGAAAAAGGACATAGCGGTGCGGAGAGGACGCCCAAGATAACCGGATCACGCCCGTAGCTAGACGCGAACGCGACGGCTCCGCTTCAGATGCTCGACTGACGCATCTTCCCACCGCTGACTCGGTTATCTTATCGCCCTGACCTTTCTACCTCTGCCTGTGACCCGCCGCACGTTCGTGACCTCTACTGCCGCTGCCTCAGCCGCCCTGACCATTTCGGCCTGTACGGGCAGTTCAGCTCTGCTCTCCGACTCTGAACCTGTCGCCGGACGCTTAACGGCTGGCCGGCTCGTGATGATTGACCTTCCCGGTCCCGACTTGGACGCCGAAAGCGTCGCTCGGATCAAGCGTTACGGTGTCACCGGCGTCTGCTTGTTCGGGCGCAACATCCAGAGCGAAGCGCAACTGCGCGGCCTGTGCGAGAGCCTACGCATCGTCATGGGGCCGGACGCGCTGATCGGTATCGACCAGGAAGGCGGCGGCGTCATCCGCACCAAAACGCTGCCCTATCCCCCGTCAGCGATGAGCCTGGGCGCGGGCAACGACGCCGAGATGGCGCGGCAGGTCGGCGCGGCGACGGCTCGGGGGCTCAAATCGATGGGCGTCAACTGGAATTTCGCGCCGGTCCTCGACGTCAACAATAACGCATCCAACCCCGTCATCGGCGACCGCTCGTACGGGCAGGATCCCGAGTTGGTCGCGCGGATGGGCCTGGCCTGGTCCGAGGGATCGAAGAGTGAGGGTGTCGCGACGTGCGTCAAGCACTTCCCCGGCCACGGCGACACGCTCGTCGACAGCCACTACGGACTGCCCAGCGTCGACAAGACGATGGACGAGTTGATGGCGCTCGAACTGCTCCCGTTCCAGCGCGCAGCCCAAGCGGACGTGCCCTGCGTGATGACCTCGCACATCGTCTTCCCCGCTCTCGACCCCGACCGCCCGGCTACCCTTAGCCGTCCAATCCTCACGGGCCTCTTGCGCGAGCAGTTCGGATTCGACGGCGTCATCTGCACCGACGCCATGGACATGCAGGCCATCTCGGGCCGCTACGGACGCGGCGAGGCGGCGCTGATGGCACTCGACGCTGGAGCAGACTTGGTCATGGCCATTGCCCACGGCAACGGCGCCGCACAAGACGAAACGCTCCAAATCGTCGAAGAAGCCCTCGCTTCGGGCCGCATCTCAAAACGCGACGCCCAAGCCAAGGCCAACCGCCTCTCCGACCTCGCCGCCCGCTTCCCTGTCGAAGTGGACGCATATTCAGCCGCTCAGCGCAGCGCCGATGCCGACCTGATGGAGCGCGCGTGGTCCGCCGGACTCACAACCGTCGGCGACGCACAGCCCATCGGCGCGGGACAGCCCTTCACGCTCGTCGCCGCACGTGCGGCAGCAGGTGGAGGCGCTTCGGACGCCGGAGTGACGGGATCTGAACTCGTCGGCAAACTGTCGGAAGCGTTTGATCTGCGCGTTGCCCTGTTCGATCCGGGCGATCCGCTGGGTACGATTGGCGAGGTTGAGCGCGTCCACCGCCCCGGCACGCCCATCGTCATCGCTACCACGCAGCGCCGCCGGCTGGGCGAGCCGCTGACCCAGCTAGCGCAGCAGTTGAATCCGGTGCTGCACCTGTGTCTGTGGAATCCTTACTCCGCGCTCGACGTGCCCGCACCTGCCCTCGTCTCGTTCGGCTTTCGGCCCGAAGCGCTCGACGCCGTCGTCGCCTGGCTGAAAGGCGACAAAGCTGCAACCGGAACGCTTCCAATCGAGTTGAGCGTGTGACAGTTGAGCGTCCTGCCTCATTTTTGGACACCACCTTTTCCCTCACCTCATGCAGACTCCCCAGTTTCATCTTTTCGTCGTCGACGACGACCCCAATGTGTCCGAAGCACTCGAAGTGTTCTTCGACGACAACGGCTTTCAGACCACAATGGCCGACAATGGCGAGGACGCGCTCGCCATGCTCAAGGAGAAGCCCGAAGCGTTCGATGCCGTCTTGCTCGACGTGTCGCTGCCCGGCATGAGCGGATTCGAAGTGCTCGAAGCCAGCCAGAACATCGACCGCTTCGCTTCGCCCGTCATCATGCTGACCGGACGCGGCGAACCCGAAGCCAAGCTCACCTCATTTGGCCTGGGCGCCGATGACTATGTCGTCAAGCCGTTCAACCCCGACGAACTGCTGGCCCGCGTCCGTGCGATTCTGACGCGCACGCAGCGCCCGGATCGCACGCCGATGGACACCTACGACATCGGCGACGTGTCGATCAACTTCTCGACCCACGAGGCGACGAGCAACGGCGAACCCATCGCGTTCACCGCGCTCGAATACGACATCCTGCGCTACCTCATCCTGAACCGAGGCCAGACCGTCACGCGTCGCCAACTGCTCACAGACGTGTGGGGCATCGACCAAGACATCGTCACCCGCACGATCGATCGGCACATGGCCTCGGTCCGCAAAAAGATCGAGCCGGACCCGACCGTCCCCGTCTACATCGAAACCGTCTACGGCATCGGCTACCGCTTCAAGGGCTAGACGTCTTCGACGTGTTGACTTTCCGCCTCGGATGCTTCGGTGTCCGAGGCGGTTTTGCGTAAAAAAGCCTGCCAGGTCTTGAATACCTGGCAGGCTTGAGGTAAACGAGGTGTTCGGCTTAGACCGCCGTCGCGCCGACGAGTTTGTAGCCGATGCCATAGACACTGCGGATGGCCCACGTGTCTTCGTCCGTTCCGTCCATGACTTTACGCAAGGCGTTGACGTGGCGGTCGATGGTGCGGGTCTCGACTTCGCTGGGGAGATTCCACACGTCGCGCAGCAACTGCTTGCGGCTGACCGTGCGGCCCCGATAGATGATGAAGTAGCGCAGCAGGCGGTATTCCAGGTCGGTCAGTTCGACAGGATTGCCGTCGCGTGTGATCTCGCCGGTGTCGAGGTTGACGCGCAGACCACCGACATCGTAGGTGCCTTTGGTTTGGTCTTCGGCGGGACGCGCGCGTTTGAGAATGACCTGGACGCGAGCGAGCAGTTCTTCCGTCGAGAAGGGCTTGGTGAGGTAGTCATCGGCGCCCAACTCGTACCCGCGCATTCGGTCTTCGTGTCCGCCCAAGCCGGTGAGCATGAGGACGGGGGTCGAGACGCCGCGCGACCGCATCTCGCGAAGCACGTCGAAACCCATTTTACCAGGCAATTTGGCATCGAGTACGACCAGATCGTAGCCGGGAAGCGATGATGCATTGTCGAGACCAGAGTCGCCGTCATTGACGACGGTAATGTCATAGCCCTGGGCTTCGAGATACAGTTGGAGACCCGTGCTCAGTTGGGGGTCGTCTTCTACGATAAGCAGGCGCTCGGCGGGAGAGTCGGCGTACATGCGGAGGGGGGAGGCAGGAGAGGGATGGGGCCGACGCTAGACAGGGCGGCGGCACCTAGAATGGTACCCCGACGACTTTGGCAGGGCTGTAAACCTATCGAAACGCACACATCATCGCGCGCGAAACCCTGACCTCTCGCGCGGTATACTTCGCCGACATGACACTTCCGCCCCGCTACGCCCACGCCACGTTCGAGGCGTACGACCCGCAGACCGATTCGCAAGCCGAGGCATTGGCCGCAGCGCAGTCGTTCGCCGACGAGATCGAGAGCGTGTCGGGCGTGCGCAAATTGTGGGCGAGGATCAGCGGCACGCGCGCGCTTCCCTATCGCGGCGTCTATCTCGTCGGTCCCGTCGGAACGGGCAAGACGCACCTGATGGCTGCGCTCTACCACGCCCTCCACCCGCGCATCCGCTGTGCCTTCTTGCCGACGGGCGAACTCACGCGGACGACTGAAACGCCCGATGCCTTCGCCGAGCGGGTCGCCAAGGAGTACCGTGTGCTGCTGCTCGACGAGGTGGAGATCGACGATCCAGCCAACGAAGTCCGGCTGGTACGCACGTTCAAAGCGCTCGACCGAGCAGGCGTGCTGCTTGGGGCTACCAGCAACGTCGCGCCGGAGCAGTTCCTGTCGCGCGCCTATGGAGGCGACCGCTTCCGACGCTTCTTGATGGAGGAGTTTCGCGAAGGCTATCGCGTGATCCTGGTCGACGGAGAAGACTATCGTACCCGGATGTCCAAGCCCGGCCACGCCTGGATCGGCGACGCAGATCGAGCCAGCGCACACCTCGATGCTAGCTACGCCGGCGATACCCGAGACAAACAGCGTGTCGTCTTCTCCGATTTCCTAGACCGATCCGTCCGCACGCCGCACACGCGCCTGGTCGAAGAACTCGCCGCGCCGGACGCCCTGTACCTGGAAGGCATCGTCATCCGAGGCACTGACGACGCCCTCCGCTTGCTCAAAGTCGTCGACGACCTCTACCTCCGCCCCGACGCCCCCACGCTCTACTTCACGTCGGACAAACCGCCGCGCGACTGGTTCGCTGCCGACGCGCAAACGTCCGACCTGAGCCGAGGCATCGCTCAGAAGTTCGACCGCACGTTGTCGCGCCTAGCTGCGATGGCGCAGATTGAGGAGGTGTGACGCCGATCCCCCCGTAGCGCCGCAATACATTGCGGCGAAGCCAACGCAGACCCTGAACACGACGCCACGCGGCAACGGATCAACGCGTAAAACCGGCCGCACGGCGACGTAGCATGCTACGTCGCTACGGGTTCTGAGGTAACCGCATCAGGCGCTTCGGTCGGCTCCACGTCTACGGCTTGAATCCAGCCGCCAGCGAGTACGTCATTGCCTTCGTAGAGGACGACGGATTGTCCGGGTGTAATGGCCTCACGCGGATCGGGGAAGGTGACGTGCAGAGCGTCGGCTTCGACCTGCTGCACGAGGCACGGACCGCCGTCGTCGTTGTAGCGAATCTTGCCGACAGCCGGGCGCTCCTCGAGCAGATCGGGATACTTGATCAAGTTCAGATTACGCGCAATCAGCGAGCGCCCCAGCAGTTCGTGGCGGTCGCCGAGCGTGACCGTGTTCGTTTCGGCGTCGATGTGCGTGACGTAGAGCGGGCGCCCCAAGGCGATACCTAACCCCTTCCGCTGGCCGATAGTGTAGAACGGATAGCCTTCGTGCGTGCCGACCTGGGTGCCGTCCGACAGCACGAACGGACCGCCCGAGACGCGTTCCTCCAAACCGTCGACTCTATCGCGCAGGAAGCGGCGGTAGTTGTTGTCGGGGACAAAGCAGATTTCGTAGCTGTCGGGCTTCTTGGCGATGCGCGCCAGCCCCATCTCCCGCGCCATGTCGCGGATCTCAGGCTTGGTGAAACCGCCCAGCGGGAAGATCGACCGGGCGAGCTGGTGCTGCGGCAAGCCCCATAGCGCATAGCTCTGATCTTTGTTCGTGTCCAGTCCGCGCGAGAGGATATGGCGCCCCGAATCGGCGTCCTGGCGCACCTGGGCGTAGTGCCCCGTCGCGATCCAGTCGCACCCCAGTTGGTCGGCGCGTCTCAGCAGGGCGTCCCACTTGATGTGCGTGTTGCACAGGACGCAAGGGTTGGGCGTTCGACCGGCGAGGTATTCGCTCGTAAACGTGTCGATCACCCAATCGCCAAACTCCTCGCGGATGTCGACGACGAAGTGCGTAAAGTCATGTTTCATCGCGACGCTTCGAGCGTCGTTCATGCTGTCGATCGTGCAGCAGCCGACCTCTTTTCCGTCCGCAGGCCGTCCGCCCGACGTGTCGTAGTCCCACGTCTTCATCGTCAGTCCGACGACTTCGTATCCCTGCTGGGCCAGCAAGACGGCAGTAACCGAAGAGTCGACGCCGCCGCTCATCGCGACGAGTACGCGTCCTTTGGTGCTCATAGAATCGGGGCGATGCGAGGAGAGAATATCGACGTAAAAGGTAGCGCAACAGAGGCTTAGCCGCCTCGTTCCACCTCCACCTGCTCTTTGCGCGGTGTGCGGCCCCGATGACTTGCGGCAATCTTCGCGTGAGAGCGGGACGTACGCGCGTACCATTTAGGCATCTGTTCCTACTCCTCCGCTCCATGCCGCACCGCACGCCGCGCACGCTCGTCAAAACCTCGATGGCTCCTGCCGCCATCGGCCCGTACAGCCAGGCCGTCCACGTCGGCAACACGCTGTTTTGTTCGGGTCAGATTCCCATCGACCCAGCGACCGGCAGCCTGGTCAGCGGTACGATTGAGCAAGAGACCGAGCGCGTCTTCCAGAACCTGCGCGCCGTTCTCAAAGGCGCGTCGATGGACCTGTCGGACGTCGTCCGTGTGACGGTTTTCCTCACGTCGATGGAAGACTATGGGCAGGTCAACGAGGTCTATGCCCGCTACTTCTCCGATACACTCCCCGCTAGAGAAACCGTCGCCGTCTCCGCCCTGCCCCGTGGCGCACGCGTCGAGATCAGCTGCACGGCGGTTAGCTAGACACCTGATGTTCAGGCGCGGACGTAACAGGTCTCCATCTCGGGTCACTCCCCCGCGTCCTGAATCTCGCGGTCATAGCTCTCTTTGAAGTCGCGGATGGCACGGAAGATGGCACTCGCCATGTAGTCCTGGCCTTGTTCTGATGCCAGAAAGAGGGCTTCGTCCGGGTTGGAAATGAACCCCAACTCCACAAGGACCGAGGGCATCGAAGCGCCCCAGAGCACGAGAAACCCGGCCTGCTTGACGCCTCGGCTCTTACGCCCGACGCGCGTCCGAAATTGCGATTCGATTAGGGCCGCCAGCGACTCGGCCTTTTGCAAATACGCACTGTTCGTCAACGTTCGCATGATCAGGGCTTCGTCGTCGAGGTCAGCGTAGGCAGACTGGTCTTCTTCGAGCCGAATAACGCCGTTCTCGCGTTCCATCACGGCCTGCGCCGCGTCGTTCTTGTGTAGGCCGAGGAAATACGTCTCGGTGCCGTACGCCGACGGGCTAGCGACCGAGTTGGCGTGGATCGACACGAAGAGCTTGCCGCGTGCCTCGTTTGCGATGCGCCCCCGATTGCGGAGCGTCACAAATACGTCCGTCGTGCGAGTGTAGACGACGCGCACTCCTAGTTGGTCTTCGACATAGCGGCCCACCTGGAGCGCGACCGACAGTGCGATGTCCTTCTCACGCACGCCGTTACCGACGGCTCCGGGGTCCTTGCCGCCATGCCCCGCGTCGATCACGACTGTATCGAAGCGCCACCGGCTGCTATTCGGAACGCTTCGGTCGACTTCCAGCGTCCGCTCTCTGGTGGGAACGGCATCGCTGATGCCCTGCGCCGGTCGCCCGCCGTCGCGCACTCCCCCTTCACCGGGACGGACGTAAACGAACAGGTCTTCGTCGCGCTGCCCAAACCCGACTTCGGCGGCTGCCTGCGCACTCAGGTCGATTTCAAGCCACACGTGCTCCCCGTCCGGCACCAGCCGCACGGCGCTGACGACGCCGACACTTTGGGCGAGTTGCGCACCCTCGCCCGCGGTCATGTGGTAAAGCGGCATGCGAATGCGCTGGGCGCTCACATCCGGCTCACCAAACGCCGACACGCCGCCGCGTGCCGTCAGGTGCACCGTGACCGTTTGGCCCGCAAGCGACGCATCAATGTTGGTGACGACGCTGCGCTCTCCATCAGCCGCAAACGTGCGTGGGCGCGCATCGGGGGGCGTTGGCCCCGAACGATCCGGCACGGTAATGACACAACCAGCCAGCAGCGTCAGGCAGAGAGCGGCAAACAATCGATTCATAGCGTGAGGTCGTACAGATTGGACTTCATCTCTCCAGCCTCTACGCGAACGCTCATCCGGTTCTCACTCGGCGGCAGCGCGCAGTTGTACGCGTCGGGGTTGTAGTCGCAGTCGGGGTTATATGACTCGTTGAAGTCGACGACGACCGTTCCATCCTCGCGGATCGTAGGGTTGAGGTAACGGCCTCCACCGTACGATTCGCGGTTGGTAGTCCCATCGGTAAACGGAAGCCACAGGACAGGGCGGCCGTCGGCAGGCTGGAACAGAGCGAGCGCGTGCTCCTCCCCCTCCAACTCAAAGACTACGCGTCCGATGCGCGCGTACGGGTCGATGCCGCCTTTGCGCAATTGGGCGCGGATCGTACGGACGGTATCGGCTGGAACGAAGCGAGCGACGACACGGAAGGTGGAGTCGACCGGAAAGTAGTTGAGGCCCGTAAAGCGGCGGCGCGTGTCGGGCGTGAGGATGGACCGGCTGGCGTCGCGCATCCGCACGTCTTTTTCGAGCCGGGCCGTGACGACGTCCCGCTCGTAGTCGCTCATGCGCGGCGGCTCAGCGCACGCGGCGGTGAGCAGGATCGGAAAGAGGAGCAGAGTCAGGCGCATTACAGGGCAGCGGGGATGCCGGTCAAGCTACTGATCTCCGGCAAGCTCGCTCAGGCGAGCTTCGACAATTTGGCGCCGATGTTCGCTGCGACGAGTGTGAAGACTGCGGAGCGCGTCGAGTTCGGACTGCAACAGGTCGATCTCGCGCGCCCTGTTGGCCTGCTTGATCTCGAACGCGTCGAAGAGCAAGGTGCGCAGACGCTTGCGGGCGGCGTCGCGCTCGGGGCCGGGTGGGAGCATCCGGAGTTCGGCCGACAGGCTGAGCGCCGTCGCGTCGAGCACGACCTCCTGTCGTGCCGCCATCCGGTATGCCATCGCTTCATCCGGCTCGGCAGCCCAGTCGACGGGGACGAAGAGGAAACCGCCGCTCGTGGCGAAATCGTCGTCGAGTGGGTCGAGCACCAGATCCGGCGCGCGGTTCGGTGCCGGATCAAGTCGGATGCTGCGCCCCTCGACGCGGTAGCGCAAGCCGCCGATCTCGAACGATGCACCCGCAGGGCCGGTATAGAAGACGCGCTCGCTCAGCCTGCGCACGTCCAGCGAAGCCGGAAGCGAGTGCGCCTGCACCTGCCGCCCATCGACCTTGACGCCCGAGTGGTCCATCGACAGCGTCACGCGGGCCTCACTCTGCACCGGGGACTGAGCCATCGCACCAAGCGGTGTCAACAGAAAGAGGAGCAGTGCGAATCGAATCATCGGCGGTGGTAGGTAAGACCCCAATCTAACGGCGCATACCTGCCGGATCGTACGGATCGGCGCAAGCGATTGCGACGGCAGCAGTCAACTTCCACGATAGCACGGCGTCTCCGATCAGCCAGATGCTACGCGATGAGCTAGCGCTTCCGCGCTGATGCTGCGTGGATTCCCTTAACGCCAGAAGCAGGCGAGCCGAGCGATAAGTCGGTCGCGTCGGCGTCCCAGACTAGACTGTCCATACGGGCGCGGAGGCGGTGTGCCTCGCGCTGGACGTCGGCGAGGTGTTGCGCGTCATCGTTCCAGCCGAGCTCTAAGTTGCGCGGCTGGGCGGACTCGGTTTCCAGCGGTGCCGGTTCGTGGAGCGCAACGGGAGCGACCGTACGGTCCATCTCCCCTCGGATCAGCATCGTGTTCTGCGACGTGCCGCTCGTCATCACGAACGCTCCGGCGAAACAAGCAACCGAAACCAGTCCGGCCATCACCCAGGCGGCGCGGCGCGGACGGCGAGCGCGCGGTTGCGGCAGTCTGTCACGTCGCAGGCCGGGCTGGACGGGTGCATCGCCACCAGCGGCTGCGAAGATGGCATCCAGCGTTGACGCGTCGGGACGGGCGTTGGGGCGATGGTCAAGCGCAAAGGTGACTTCGCGGAGGGCGCGGGTCTCGGTTGCCGACGGAGGTGCCCCCGTGGCTGGCACCTGCGACGCCTCGGGATCGGAGTACAAGTCGAGGATGGTGTGTAGCCGTGCGTCCATCGCGTGGAGGTTGGAGGAGTATGGGGGCACTGATAACGTAAGGTTAGAGCGTACCGTATTCGGTTTCAGCGGTTTTGCCCGCTTTGTTCATCATTTTGCGCAGGTTGATGAGCGCATAGCGCATCCGGCCCAGCGCCGTGTTGATCGACACGTCGGTGATTTCGGCGATTTCGCGGAAGGTCAACTCGCCTTCGTGGCGCATCATGAGCACTTCGCGCTGCTCAGGCGGCAGTTGTTCGATGCACTCTTCGAGGAACGCACCTCGGTTCGCCATGTGAATCAACTCGTCGGCGTCCAAGTGATCCTCGTCGGTCA
>CAXBBB010000004.1:0-15523 GCA_963973615.1 uncultured Rhodothermales bacterium
CTCAACTCACTCAAACTCCCCGACTCTCATGGCAAGCATCGCCAAAGTCATCGAAATCCTCGCCCAAGGCGACACCATCGAACAGGCCGTCGAGAACGCTGTCGCCGAAGCGTCGAAGAGCGTGCGCAACATCCGCCACGTCTACATCAACGAGCAGCAGGCACACGTCAAAGACAACAAGGTCATCGGCTACCGCGTCAACTGCAAGGTCACGTTCGTTGTCGGCGACGATAACACCGATATGGGCTGATCCCGCCTCGGTTTTCGGACCGCAGCGGCGGCGTGCTTTCGGGCATGCCGCCATTTTACGTTGGGACGGCTGACTGAGCGACTATTGGTAGCGGAGTACGTCTGCCGGTTTCACTCGGATGAGGCGGCTGGTCTGGAGCGAGAGCGTCGCGGCCGCCAGTAGAAAGACGAGTGCGTTCGACAGCACGAACGGGGCAGCACCGAGCGAGAGATCTACCGGAGCAAAGCGCAGCACCGTACTCAGGCTCAGGTAGCAGAGCGGCGTAGCAATCAGCGTCGCGATCCCGAGCATGATGAGGAAACCGCGGTTGATCAGCAGCACGATGTGGAGGGCCGAAGCCCCCATCGCCTTGCGCACGCCGACCTCCTTTACCTTCCGCGCGGCGCGCTGAGACGCCAGCCCGAACAGCCCCATGCACGAGATCAGCAGGGCAAACAGCGCCAGATACGTGATGAACCGGGACACCCCACTCATCGACTCGCGCGCGAATACGTCGGTCTGGTCATAGGACGTAAACACGAGGCCCGGAAAGTCTCGCGCCCAAGAGGTACGCAGAGAAGCCGCCACGTCGTCCGTTGCCCCCGGCTCTACACGAAGTGTCAGGTAGCGAAACTGCTCCTCCTGGGCTAATGCGAAGACGACCGGAAGCGCAGCGCCTGCCATCGGCGCAAGCAACACGTCGCCGACCACACCGACGACCAATACCTGCTGATCGTCTACGAGGACCGATTGCCCAATGGGATCGGCCCACGGCTGCGCCTCGGCGAATGTCTGGTTGACGACGACCGAGCGGGCGCCGTCGCCGGAGAACGTAGCTCCGAACGTGCGACCGGCCGTGGCTTCGATGCCCAACGTCGCCAGATAGTCAGGGCCGACGTGAAAGCGAAACGCCTCCTGCTCTGTGCCTTCTACGCGGACAGCCACGCGGTCGCCCGAGGCACCGACGGGCTGCTTCGCCCCCGCCATCGCCTGCACGTGAGGCGACTGTTCGGCTTGCCGCCGGAGCCAATCGTAGTGCTCCTGACTCGGCGCCTCGACAACCAGCACGTTGGTCTGGTCGTAGCCCCAATCGCCCCCAAGAAGCTGATCGTCTAGCGATGCGGTGAAGATCGACAGGCAGATCGTGATGAGCGCTAGTGTGAGTTGAATGACGGTGAGCGTGCGCACCAAACCCTTCTTCTCGCCCAGCTTGAGCCGGTCGCGCAGGATGACGGACGGCTGGAAGGACGAGACGTAGAACGCCGGATAGGAGCCCGAGACGAACGCCAGAAACAGGAGCAATCCCACCATCAGCGGCCAGTACTCGGCCAGCGTTCCCACTTCTAACGGGTATGGACGGTGGACGATGTCGTTGAGAAACGGTACAGTAACCGCCCACGCCAGCCCGACCCCGGCAGCGACCGCCAGCGCGCACAGCACCAGATTCTCGGCGAGAAACTGCTTGATCAACTCGGACCGACGTCCGCCCACTGTCTTGCGCACGCCGATCTCTTTGAGCCGCCGCGCCGCTGCGCCCAGCGAGATGGTGATGTAGTTGAAGCACGCGACCAGCAGCATCAGCAGCGCGATCACGCCGAACATGATGGACTCCCAGATCAGCGGCGCCTGCAATGCACGGTCTTCGATATTCCACGCCGTCAGCCAGTCCGGATGCTGGACGCTGTCGAGAAAGAACGATTGTACCTCACGCGTCTCGTCGGCGGCGTTCTGGACCGGCACGTAGCGACTGAGTTGTGCCGAGAGCGCCTGCGCATCGTCGGGATGACGGAGTTGGAGAAACGTGGCGTCGGTAAACGACTCCCAATCGTCCGAATCGATAGCCGTTGCGACGTGACGCATGTGGTAGCCGACGAGCAGATCGAACCGGAAGTCCGCCCGAGAGGGAAACGGCTCGGCGACCCCCGCGACGGTCACCGTCTGGACGACTTCATCGCCGGAAGCGGACGCCGCGAACGTCATGTCAAGCGTCTGCCCTATGGGATCAGCAGTGCCGAAATACTTGACAGCCGCATCCGCACTGAGGACGATGGCATCCGGATCAGCCAGCGCCGTAGCCTCGCCCAAGCGTAGCGGGAAGGTAAACACGTCGAAGAAGCCCACGTCCGCGAACGACACGACTTCGTGGAACGTCGCACCGTCCGAGCGCACCATCGCCGGATGACTCGCGAACCGCACTGCTCGCTCGACTTGGGCACTGCCGCTGGCCAGTGCAGGACCGAGAGGCGCGGGTGCCGTGCCCCAGCGCTCGTCGCCCTCCTCACCAACGATGGTGTGTCCGACCATAAAGATGCGGTCGCCGTCGACGTGGAAGTCGTCGCTCGCGTTGATGTCATCGAACAGCAGAAACAGCGCGATCACGCACGCTACAGCGCTCGATAGACCGATGAGGTTGACCAGCGAACTCACGCGGTCTCGGCGCAGGTTGCGGAAGCCCAGCACGAGGTACGAGGCCAGCATCGCGCCCTCCCAGTAGACCTTCTCGTACACCTGATCCGGCAGTAAGCGCGCCCCCTGCCCGCGATACCACCACCGAGCCCGACGCGGCCCCCTAGACGCGGCCTGCTCGTTGAAGTATTCCTCGTAGTCGCCAATGCGCGTGTCGCCTTCGTCGGGGAGCAGCCAGCCTAGAATGCGCGCGGCGATTTGAGGCGGTGTGTGGTGCTGGTGGTCGTTCATACTATCGGCCTTTTTCGAGCGTGAGTCCTGTCACATCTGACCATATCTCTTGCTCGACCGAACGGATGTGGAGGAGCGCTTTCCGCCCACTCTCTGTCAACCGGTACACGCGCTTCGAGCGCCCCCCTCGTTCGGGAGCAGGATCGGTCAGAGACGACGTCAGCAGGCCTTTTCGCGTCAGCCGGTCGAGCGGAGTGTAGATCGAACTGAGCGACCACTTTTGCCCCGTGATCGCCGATACTTGCTTTCGTATCGGCAGGCTATAGGCGTCGTCCTGGAGCTTCCAGGTGGCGAGCATGACGAACTCTTCGGAGCGCGTGAGCAGTTTCATAGGAGCAGGTTTCCAGACACGGAAACACTCTCTACGAACCGAAAACGATATGTTTCACTTTTCGCACGCCCTATCTACCGCTTATCCCAGCAAGAGCCTCAGCGCAACGAACCCTGCCAATGCTGCAAAAGCCCAACGGAGGTACTGCGTGCTCGCGTTCTGCCCTACGCGCACGCCCCATCGCGCCGCGAAAATAGCCGGGAGTCCCAACGCCAGTGCATGTCCGAACGCCACGGCACCCACCGTTCCTTGGGGACTGCCGAATGCCGTATCGACCGTGAAGGCATAGGCGAGCACGCCTGCTGCGGTCGTCACGAGGATCGTCGCGCTAGACGTGCCAAGCGCCAAGCGCAGCGGCAGACGCGCCAGCTTGTTATACGCCGGGACGAGTACGATCCCGCCACCGATTCCAATGGCCGCCGACAGCGCACCGCCCCCTAGTCCAATAGCTGGAAGCCAACCCTGCCGCACCTTCCGTCCGCGCGAGTCATCATCACGCCCCGTCACCATGCGCACGACGACGATGAGGAGCACGACTGCGAACACGCGAGCAAACACTTCGGGCGTGTACCACTCCGCCGTCGTCACGTATTCCTTGACGAGCCACACACTAACGATGCTGCACAGTCCAGTGATCGACGCGGTTTTCCAGTCGACCGAGTCACGCCTGGCCTGAAACCATGCGCTCGCCGCCGAAGAGAGCCAAGTACACAGCAGACTCGTCCCCGCAGTGAGCGGTACCAGAGCGGTGTCCGGCACGCCGAGCCAACCGAAATAGTAGAGTAGAACGGGTGCGAAGACGATGCCGCCGCCGACGCCAAGCAGTCCGGCCAGAAAGCCGCCGACCAACCCGGCAGCGAGGAGCAGGAGGATCTCGACCGTCATCTACCTAACGCCCTCGCGTATGCTGCCGGATCGGCGAGCAGGTCGAGCGCCTGTTGCAGGTTGGGATCGATGTCGACCGATGGGCCGCGCGTGACGCCGTAGCGTGGGCGGATCGTCCCAACGAGGCGGCGTTCGAGGGCATCCGCGTGACGGTCGAAGTCGCGCTGTTGATCCGACGAAAGCGCGCGGAGGACTCGGTCCGTCTCGCCCAGCGCGTCCGAGTATCCGGCAGCTTGCAGGCGGCCGCGGAGATCGGCCAGCAGGTCTCCGGCGTCCGATTCGTAGGCGAAACCCTCACTGTCGAGAAACGAACGGAAGTCGTCCAGCAAGCCGCGTCGCCAGCCGTTCGGCAGCGTGGGGTTCTGCGTCTCGAAGCGGTCGGCGTAGCGGAAGAACCACGCACCGCGTAGCAAGGCTGCTTCCAGCGCGCTCGGATCCGGCTCCGCGCCCATCACGTCCGGCGTAACACCACTTCCGCCGGTGACCGCGCGTCCGCTCGTCGTCGTGAAGCCGACGGTTTCGGCAATCGCAGCGCCCGAACCGCTCGTTCCGTAGTCGAGCCGCTGTACAACGCGTCCCGACGGCAACTCGTAGCGCCCGACGGTCAGTTTGAGCGCCGTGTTGTACGGCAACCGGCGGACGACCTGCACCAGCCCTTTTCCAAACGTCTGATCGCCGACGATGACGGCGCGGTCCAGGTCCTGCAGCGCGCCCGATACGATCTCCGACGCCGACGCACTCAGGCTATCGACCAGCACCACGATGGGCACGTCTGGCGCGACGGGGGGCGAAGTCGTGCGGTAGGTCTCGGTCTTGGACGGATCACGCATGCGGAGCGTCGTCACGTTAGTGCCCGTTGGGACGAACAGGCCCACGATTTCGACGGCGGCACCGAGCAATCCTCCGCCATTGCCCCGCAAGTCGATTACCAGTCCATCCAGGTCGCTATGCACCAGGCTCGTCACGGCGGATCGCATCTCTTGCCCCGCTCCGTTGCCGAAGACAGTAAGCCGGACGTAGCCCATTCCACGCGTCGTATCGTCGCCGATGAAGCCACTGAACGGTACGCTGATCGGAGACGGATCCTCGCGCGTCAGCACGAACTCGACGGCTTCGTCCTCGCCCGGACGCTCGACAGAAATCGTCACCGTCGTCCCCGGCTCTCCGGACAGCAGCGTCGCCGCTTCGGTCAACGGCAACGCGCGCA
This sequence comes from uncultured Rhodothermales bacterium, assembly GCA_963973615.1. Classification (GTDB taxonomy): domain Bacteria; phylum Bacteroidota; class Rhodothermia; order Rhodothermales; family BA12; genus CAXBBB01. The sequence goes on from CAXBBB010000004.1 coordinate 5,350, forward strand.
CGTCCCGCCCGGCAATGGTGACGACGCGATCCCCGACGCGCAAGCCCTGCGCATAGCCGCCCGTCGACGTGCCTTCGTCCGGGGGCCCGACGACCAGTTCGCCGCCGCGCCGTTCGAGGGTCACTCCGACCAGTCCGTACGTGCTCCGCAGCAGCGCACCTTGCGCCAGCGTCGCCTCGTCGAGCAGGACGGTGTAGGGATCGAGTTCGCCCAGAAACGCGCCCAGGCCATCGCGCACGATGCGCTGAGGGTCGAGCGGATCGGCGTATTCCTCGGTCAGAACCGCGTACGCCTCGCCGAAGATCTCGAGGTTCTTGCGCAGCAGAAAGAAGTCGTCGCCATCGGCCCGCTGCGCCTGAATCGTCGGCACGCACAACAGCGCAACGGCAAGCGACCACGTGAGCGTCAGGGTGTGGGTCACAGTCATGCAGTTGTCTCCATCTTGGCGGCTCTCGCCAGCGCCTTGGCGCGTTTGCGTTCGACCCTGGCGGCCAGCAGCGTAGCTACTTCGTAGAGGCCGAATAGCGGTAGCGCGACGATCAACTGCGAGATCGGGTCCGGCGGCGTGATGATCGCGCCCAGAATCATGATGATCACGATGGCGATCCGCCGCCCCTTGCGCAGCATGTCCGACGTGAGGATGCCCGCTTTGGCAAGGAAGTAGATCACGACCGGCAACTCGAACAGGATGCCGACACCCAGCGACCACATCGCCACCATCGAGAAGTACTTGGTGATGTCAAACTCGTTGCTGATCTCCGCCGACAACTCGAAGTTGGCGAAGAACTGTAATGACAACGGAGTCACGATCAAGTAGCCGAACGCGATGCCTGCCATAAAGCACAGCGTCGCCCCGGCCGAAGCGAACCGCATCCCTTCTCGCTCATCGGGATAGAGCGCTGGCTCGATGAACTTCCACAGATGATAGATCAAAAACGGAGCGCCCAGGATGACGCCCGCCGTGATGACGGTCCCGGCCCAAGCGAAAAACTGCCCCGTGATTGTCCGGTTTTGAAGCGCGAACTCCTTCGCCTCCATCCCCAGTAGTTGGTATGTGATGAACGACGGTTTTTTGGGACCAATCAGCAGCACATCGACGATCCAGTCGGCGAAGAAAAAGCAGATCACCACGACGACCGCCATGCTGCCCATCCCCCAGATCAGCCGCCAACGCAATTCCTCCAGGTGATCGAGGAATGGCATCTCCCCGCTATCCACGACCGGGGGTGGACTCGGCTGACCGTCGCCTGAAGCGAGGTTGCGAGGGGCGGGCTTGCGGCCCAGCAGCACGCGGCGAAGCGATTTGACCATGACGGCGGCGTACTACGAGTTAGGCGACGTATCACCGCCGCCGCGCAAGTTGAGGTCGAGCAGGGCGTCCACCCAGACACCTTCGCTTTCGATGCGGCTGCGCCCGTTCGACCACGTGAAGTGAAACAGCGTCGTCAGCCCCGCCACCTGGAAGCCGTCGGCGCGGAGCAGCGACAGGGCACGGGCGGCAGATCGGCCGGAGTTGAGGATGTCGTCAAGCAGGACGACGGGTTTGCGACGGTCGAGTGGCCCTTCGACCAAACGGCGGCGACCGTGCGGCTTACGCTGCTCGCGGATCAGTCCCCCTTTGAACGACGGCTCGCCCGCATCGGCTAGCAGCGAGCATACCATTGCGTGCGCTCCGAAGCCGTAGCCGACGACCTGGTCGATGCCTCGGGCCCGCAACCTGTCGGCCAAGACCGAGCCGACTTCGCGGAATGACGGTCCGTCGAGCATCGGCATTCGGGTGTCGAGGAGCCAGCCGATGGGCTGTCCGCGAGGATCCGTGATCAGTTCGTCTTCGCGCCGCACCAGGGCCTGGTCGTACAGCACACGCCCGAGTTGCACCAGATCGGCGTAGGTCGTCGGTGTGAGGGCGTTCGAGTTCATGGAGTGCGGAGAGGGGCTGCCGAGGGCAGAGACGGTGCGTACAAAAGCGGAGCCAACCGCGTTCCACAACGAAAAAGCCGACGCCCCCGCGAGGAGGCGTCGGCCACGAGGATCGTGCGATCCGCCGTCTGCTTACTTAGTGAAGCGAGCAGCGACTTTGCCCTGGTAGATGTTCGTGGTGAACAGCGCGTTCATGACAACGCTAGGCAGAAGCGCGGTAAACTCGTCGTCGCCGTTGAATGAGTATTCGATATCTGCAGGGACCGTACCCGAACCCGTTGGGCTAGGCAACTGTAGCCTGATCTCGCTGGTCCTTTCGTTGACGGTATAGGTGAACGGAGCGCCTGCAACCACGACATCCGGCGTGTCGGCGTTGCGGTAGTCGGCGTTGAGCGTATACGTGTTGTTCGTGTTGAAGCCGAGGGAGAGGCTGTTGAGCGTGCCGTTGGCGCCGACGAGAGCCTGCGTCAGGTCCGTTTCGTTAGCACCACCGCTGTCGTTGGTTACGTTGACAACGGTCCACGTGCCGACGAAGAGTTCAGTGTCGGACACGCCTTCGTCGTCGTTGGAGTCGCAGCCGACGCCTACGAACAGGGCGAGGATGAGGGCGAGGGGAAGGAGCTTACGCATGGGGATGTGATGGGGGTTGGGTACAATCGAAACCGCGATCTGCGGCACAGCCTGTCCTTACTGTGTAGAGTTACAGTAGATCCGAAGAAGCGCTTTTTGCCGACGAGCTTTTCCGCCTAAACACAGCGAAGGCCGCACTCCGAATCAGAGTGCGGCCTTCGAGCCGATCAGCAGATCGTCATCTCGCTTACCGAACGACGGTCAGGCGCGTGGTCTCTGTCCGGTCGCCCGCTTCGATGCGGATGACGTAGAGACCAGCAGCCAGGCGCCCGGCGTCGAGGTCGGCGGTATACCGACCGGGAGCGTACGTGCGGTCGGCGAGCGTGGCGACCGAGCGGCCGAGCATGTCGTAGACCGTGACCACGACGCGCTGGGTCGATTCGACGCCAAAGCCGACGCGTGCCCCCTGACGAGCAGGGTTCGGATGAGCCGTCAGCGCCAGTTCGATGGTGCCCGCTTCCGTTTCAACAGACGTGAAGATGGCTCCCAGAGCAGCGCGCAGTTGCTGCTGCTCGTCAGGCGTCGCGCCGCCCGAGATGTTGAGCGTGACCGATCCACCGTCGTACACCTTGGCCGCGACGATCCGGCTCAGGTCCGCATCCGTAACAGCATCGCCATCGGTGACATCACCCGAGAAGAGCAGCAGAGCACCGCGCGCTGGGCGTAGCGTGCCGTCGGGCAGATTGCCGTCGTCGCTGTTTTCTTCGCCGAAGCGGAAGTCCCGCCCCGTCGACACTTCTCCGTCTGGTGTTGCGGAGAAACCGATGGTTTCGGTCGAGATATCGTAGACGGCGAACGTGCAACCGGTCAGATCGGTCGTTGCCGTTCCGATCGCAGTGATCGTGACGAACTGATCGTCGCCTGCGCTATAATCGCCGAAGGCAACCGGAGCGTCGGGCGAGCAGGTCGGCGAGGCAGCACCGCGCTCGAAGGCGCCGATGTCTGCCCGACCGACGCGCATGAAGCCGCGCTGGTCCATATTGAAGGCCGACGTACCGGCGTCGACGGCCGGGCTGTTGGCCCGAAGAGCTTGGGTGACGGTTTCTCCGCCGTTGTCCATCAGATCCGCCAGAAGAGGATCGGCAACGATGGTGTTGGCTCCCTGCGCTTCGGTCAACGTGCATCCTGCCGTCTCTTCAATGATGTTGGCGCCTCTGACGGCGAACGTACCCGAGCACTGGTTGCCTTGGGCTGCGCTGTTGTCACCCACGATGGTGTTGGTGAAGCTGAAGGTCGATCCATCCGCACTCTGCGAGAGCAGACCGCCTCCGTTTCCACTTGCCGTGTTGCCAGCGATGGTAGCGTCGGCGATCCGAATCTGACCACCGTCGCCGTTGTCGTAGATACCGCCGCCGTCGCCTGTCGCCGAGTTACCCGATACGGTCGAGAGGCGCAGGCTGAGGTCCCCGCCTCCACTGATCCACAGACCGCCTCCTTCGTTCGCCTCATTGAACACGAAGGCACTTTGTGAGACGAATGCTTCACCAGTGCCGCCCACATGGAGTCCACCCCCGTTTCCTGGGTTGGCCGTAGCGATCGAGTTGAACCCGACGTTCACACGCGTCAGCGTCAGGCTGGCCTTGTCGCCCGTCGTCGCATCGTCAGCGACCTCAATGCCCCCGCCAGCGCGGTTGGCGCTGTTATCGATGATGTCTACTTCCTCCATCACGACCGATGCTCCATCGGCGACGAAGACGCCTCCACCCGAACCGGACGTACCCGTTGCAGAGTTGCCTTCAATGGTCGCGCCCTGCACGTTGAAGTCACCTCCAGTCTCGGCGTAGAGGCCGCCCCCACCGTTGGTCGCATCATCGCCCGAAGCCGTGTTGTCACTAATGAGCGCGTCGGCATCGTCCTCGTCTCTCTCAATGAGGACCGATCCGTTGGACCAGATTCCACCGCCCTCGACGGCCGAGTTTGAGCTTACCGATCCTCCTTTGACGATCAGCGCACCACCACCGCTGTGGATGCCACCGCCGTTTCCGGGAGCCGCAACTGCGATCGTGTTTCCGTTGACTTCTACATCGTCGAGCGTGAGTGACGCGACACCGTCGGCCATTGGATCGTTGGCGATCTCGATGCCGCCGCCTGCGCGGTTGGCGCGGTTGTTCGAGATCGTGCCCTTGGCTACGGTTGCCTGTACGCCATCGGCGATGAAGAGGCCACCGCCCGAGCCGGACGTGCCGGTTGCCGCATTGCCTTCGACCATGACACCGATCATCGTCAGCGTCGCGGCGGATTCAGCGTAGATGCCACCGCCTCCTTTGTCGGCGTCGTTTCCGGTCGCGGTGTTATCCATGACGAACATGTCGCCATCCTCGGTGCTGACGATGGACAGGACACCGTTGGACCACAAGCCGCCCCCTTCGACGGCCGTGTTACTCAGGAACGAGCTATTGGTGACCGTTACGGTTCCGCCGCCGCTATGCAGGCCGCCGCCGTTTCCGGGAGCTGCCGTAGCGATGGAGTTGCCACGGACCATGACGCTGTCCATCTGGACGAGGCCATTGGAGTCTTCGATGCCACCGCCTGCGCGATTGGCGCTGTTGGAGTCGACGGCGCCGCCTACGATGCGCAGCGTGCCCCCCAGGTTCAGGATGCCGCCGCCCGAGCCAGCCGTGCCGGTCGCCGTGTTGCGGACGATGGTGTTGCTGAAGAGCCGCATCGTGCCGCCGTTGTTGAAGAGTGCGCCACCGCCGTCGTCGGCTGCGTTGCCTGCGGCTGAGTTAGCGTCGAACGTCGTTCCGGTCACGGTCATGCGAGCCGCTACCTGGTTCCAAAAGCCGCCACCCTCACGTGCTGCCGTGTTACCGGTGACGGTGCCACCGGTAACGGTTACGACAGCTGAGCTGGTGACGTGAATCGCGCCGCCGTTTCCGGGGCTGCTACCCGTCATGTTGCTCGTAAAGTCCGTATTGGTCAGCGTGAGAGTCCCTTCCAGAATCTCAATGCCGCCACCTGCACGGTTGGAGCTGTTCTGGTCGAACGTCGCACTCGTAATGGTTACGTTTCCGTTGGTCGTAAGCAGACCGCCACCCGATCCGCTGCCCTGCGTGGCCGTGTTCGACGAGAAGGTCGCGCCGTCAACGATGAGCGTTCCACCGTTGTTGTAGACACCGCCGCCTCCGTTATCAGCGTCGGGGCCCATCGCCATGTTGCCGCTGAACGTAGTGCCGTTGAGCGTCATCGTCCAACCCGCGTTGTTCCAAAAGCCGCCGCCTTCGATCGCCGTATTTCCGCTGACCGTACCGTTGTTCGCGGTAACGGTGCCTTTGGTAACGTGGAGGCCACCGCCGTTGCCCGGCGATGTCCCTGCATTGTTGCCTGAGATGGTGCCCTCCCTCAGATCAAGCGTGCCGCCGTTGACTTCAATGCCACCGCCTGCGCGGATAGCCGTGTTCTGCGAGATGGTCGTGTTAGTGATCGTTGTGGTACCGGCTCCGTTGAGGAAGACGCCGCCGCCCGAAGCGCCTGCGCCCCTAGCGGAGTTGCTCATGATCGTCGCGCCGTTGACGGTCATCGTGCCCGCCTGGTTGAAGAGGCCGCCGCCGCCTTCGAACGCTTCGTCGGCATCACCCGTCGCCATGTTGCCCGTAATCATCGTCGCATCCGTGACGTTGAGCGTTCCGCTCGACCATAAGCCGCCGCCTTCTACGGCCGTGTTGTTCGTGACGCTACCGCCCGAGACGGTCACGTCGCCGCCGCCGGTGTGGAGACCGCCGCCGTTTCCGGGGTTAGTGCCCGCGTTGTTCTGGTCGAGCGTGACGCCCGTCAGGCTAGTCGTTCCGTTTGCGTCTTCGATGGCACCGCCTGCGCGGTTCGAGGTGTTCGAGGTGAACGTCGAGGCCGTGATCGTCAGCGTCCCGCCCTTGTTGATGATCGCACCGCCCGAACCACTCGTGCCCGTGGCGCTGTTGCCCGTGAACGAAGAGTTGGAAATCGTTGCCGAGCCGCCGTCGACCGAGATCGCGCCGCCGCCCATGTTGGCCGCATCGCCGGTAGCGACGCCGTTGTCGCCAGTGAGATTGTCTGCCGTGAGCGAGCCCGTCGCGTTGACGTAGATCAAGCCGCCTTCCATAGCGGTTCCCCCGTTCAAGCGGATGTCGCTGACCGATACGGTAGCGCCCATCACCGAGAACGCGCGGGCGCCAGTCGTGCTGAGCGTGATCGTACCTACCACGAGACTGCCGTCGATGGTAAGAGGGGTCGTGATCGAGCGGTCCCCAGCGGCGAGCGCGAGATCAGAGTCGGTTACGAATGCCGTCTGCGAGAAGACGATGCTGTCCGCCCCACTACCGGCAGTACAGCCGCCGACCGCCGTGTCGGTGTTGGCCGAGGCGATGGCTTCGGTGAACGAGCATAGGCCGTCCGTCGCGTTGTCAGCTTCGGTGTTGACCGTGATCGTGGCGGCGAGCGCGGCGGGCGCGCCGAACGCGAGTGCGATCACAAGGAGCGGTACCCGGATCGTTCGTGAAAGAGTTCGTAGCAGGTTCGTCATGCAAGCAGGGGTGAGAAGTGGAGAGTTCGAGAGGAATGCTCTCACATTACCATCCGCCTGCCTTCTCATCTGTGACGAACGCGGCAGCGTCAATGCTCACCTTTTGCTCACTCAGTCCCTGCTGTAACCAATTGCACCTATTACCTTTACGACGATTCGGTAACCAGGCGTTACCATCTCGTTTGGCACCTTCATTTACTCGCCTGCTGCTACAGATTGAATCCTAGTCGCACGGTAGCGACAGCATGGGAACGAGGCACGAATGGAGCGTCGAAGAGCAGGCGCGCGCCTCCTACCTCGCCGGCGAACGTGAGCGCACATTCGACACAGGGCACGTACTCGACACCGATACCACCTAGAAGTATGCCCCCACTCTGCTCGTCGGACAGCGTATCGAAGCGGCTGATAAGCTGCCCAAAGTTGCGCACCGACACCGTTCCACTCTGCTGCTCGACTCGTGCCCATCCCGCTCCGATGCGGACGTAGGGACGTGCACCGACTGTCGTGCGCAAGAGGTAGCGTCCGGCGGCGTACAGTGTCAGCCTGTTTGCCTCGAACGCTGTCGAGATCGGCGTCGCATCGTTCTCGTTGTCGAACGCATACGTCCCGTACGAACCGCCGAAGCCAAGGGCGAAGGTCTTGGTCAGATGCACGAGGGCTTCCCCACCGTAGAACAGATCCGAGCCGCCCCTCGATTCATCGAACTCGACGTTGCTTCCATTTTCGGAGCGCAGAGTACCCGCCTGGGCATCCGAGCGAAAAGCCGCTGTCCCCGTAACGACGAACGTGGCGCGAAACGCCGCCTGTTCGGTACGCCTCCAGTTGCGCTCCTGCTGTGCCTCCGATTGGGCGACACGGTTGAGTGCCTGATCGAGCGGAATGAACGGCGCGACGGCACTGAAGTAAGGCGCGCTGTCATCGCCAAAGAACACGCGCGTGCTGTCGACCATGTGGCGGGCCGATGCGTAGTCTTCGGCATCGTACGCAGTCTCTGCGCGCGCATATCGCTCGATCAGTGCGGGCACGAGTTGCGCCGTGTAGCGCGCCTTGAACAACCGCGCGGCCTCCAGGCGACGGATGGCATCGTCGATGAAGCCCGACTGCACCAACTCGCCGTATTGCGAAAAGAGACGCGACGCCCGCTCTCCTGCTCGTAGGTCGGTATACAGAGTGCTCTGGCTGGTCCACTGCTCGGCGTAGCTGCGGCGGAAGTCGGCGTCGTTGGCCAGCAAGCGCGCAACGGCATCTATAGCCCGGCGGTACGGAGCGAGCGGTCCCGTCGCCTGCGTAGTGTCGTTGGTAGCGTTGGAGATAGTGCGCGCTTCGAGCCGGGCCACAATCTCCGATGCTTCGTCGAACCGCCCCGCTTCAATCAATGCATCGAGCGTGCGGGCGTCAGCAGCTGGTAACCACGCGGCTTCCTGCGCCGAAGCAGCACTCGCGAACGCAACAGTGAGTAGCAAGACACACCGGAGAGAGTAACGGAAGACGAGGGACATATGCCGAAAAATCAGAGCAGAGCAAAACGAACGGCGGCTCCACCTCAACCGAGACGGAGCCGCCGCTAACATACGGAGCCTCGACCTATTGACCGTCGGGTGCGCGGTCCTCAGGGTAGAGGATGAAACGGGCGTAGCGCTCCAGGTCGAGGTACGCTTGCGCGGCTTGCTGGATGTCGGTAGCCGTCAATGCGGCGACGCGGGCGTCGAAGTCCGTCACGTTCGACAGATTCTCGCTTGGGCGCATGCCGTAGAAATCGAGCGTGTTCACCCAGAACCCGTTGGTGCGCAGGCTCGTCTCCTGCGACCGGCGCAGTTGCTCTTTGACTTTGGCCATGTTCTCCATCGACGGCCCGTCGTCGCGCAGGCGCTGGACCTGTTCGATGACGGCATCGGCGAGTTCGACGGCTCGGTCCGGGTCACACGTGAACTGGACGATCACCTGCTGCTCGGGCGTAGGCTCGTCGTCGCGCTGGCCCTGAACGGCGGGCGAGTAGACACCGCCCCGCTCTTCGCGCAGATCCTCACGGATCTGGATGCCCAGCACCTCGACCATCGCCTGATGCGCTAACCGCTCGGACGGCGCATAGTCCATCGGGCCATAGAAGACCGTCAGAACCGTGCTTTGCGGCGCGGCGCCCTTGTATACGTCGCGAAGGGTGACGGCATCCGGCGGTGTCGGGTCTACGTCGAGCGTAGCGTCGTCGCGCGATTGCGTAGGCAGCGTGCCCAGGTAGAGTCGTGCGAGGTTGGTCATCTCGTCAGGGTCGAACGAGCCGACGAACGTGAACAAGAAATCGCTCGCGTCGGCGAATCGGTCCAGGTAGAGTGCCTGCAACTCGCCAGTCGTCAGCGCTTCCACTTCGGCGACGGTCGGAAACTGGCGCGTGCGCGGGCTATCGCCTCCAAACGTCTCGGTCAGTGCACGGATGAGCGCCACCTGAGGGACGTTGTCGAGGTTGGCGAGCAGCGCCGTCTGCTGCGCCTGATACCGCCCCAGTGCCGCCGCGTCGAAGTTAGGCGTGGCGAAATAGGCGTGGATCAGTTGCATCGCCGTCTCCGCCTGCGACGGCTCGAAGCTGCCGTTGAAGCCCTCGCTGGTGCCGCTGACGTACGGCGCGACGCGGACCGGCTTGCCCCACAGCCTCTTGTCGAGGTCGGTCTGGTTCATACCCGCGACGCCGCTCTGCGTGGCGATCTGAGCGGCGACGCTTCCGGCAAAGTATTCGTCGTCACTCACGCGCGATAGTCCACCCGGCGATGTAGCCGTAAACACGACTTCATCGGTCTTATAATCGGTCTGCTTCAAGCGGACACGGACACCGTTGCCCAGCACGATTTCGGTCGCGTCAGCCTCGGGCAGTTCTTCCACACGCTCAATAGACGAAGGCGTCAGGCCATCCGGAACCAGACCGCCGTCCTGGACGCCGTCGTCGTACGGCTGAATGTCTTCGCTCGCGACGACAGCTTCGGCGCGCTCGAACATCGCCCGCAAGTCGGCGTCCGACGGCTCGTCGGTGTCGGGGCGGTCGGTCATCGTGGCGATGACGAGTCGGTTGTCGGTCCGCAGCAGATCGTCGACCAGAGCGTTCACGTCCGTTACCGTCATCGCGGGCAGCAGGCGACC
>CAXBBB010000005.1:0-14484 GCA_963973615.1 uncultured Rhodothermales bacterium
TGGTGAGCCGGAGCGGAGTCGTTCCCCTCTCCCACAGCCAGGACACAGCGGGGCCGATGGCGCGCACGGTCCGCGACGCTGCCCTGCTACTGACCGCGATGGCCGGAAGCGACGCCGCCGATACGTCGACCGTGCGCGCAGATGAGTATGCGACCGATTACACCGCCGGACTCGAAGTGGGTGCCCTGCGCGGCGCTCGCATCGGCGTCTTGCGGGACGTATTCGACTTCCATCCCGACGCCCAACGACTGGCCGAGCAAGCTGTCGAAGATCTCCGTTCCGCCGGAGCTATCGTCGTCGACTCCCTCGCACTTCCCTACCGCGGACAGTACGGAGGCGCCGAGTACGAGACGCTGCTCTACGACTTCAAACACGACCTCGACGCCTACCTCGCCTCCCGGCCTCACGCTTCGGCCCGCTCACTCGAAGAAGTCATCGCCCTCAACCTAAGCGAGCGCGGCCGGGCGATGCCGTTTTTCGAGCAGGAGATCCTGGAAATGGCCCAGGCGCGCGGCCCGTTGACGGATAGCGTCTACGTGTCGGCCCGAATGCGAAGCCGAGGTCAGGCGCGCGCCGGACTCGACAGCCTGATGCGGATGCATGACTTGGACGCGCTGGTCGCCCCGACCAACGGCCCGGCCTGGCCCATCGATCTGGTGAGCGGCGACACCTTCACCGGATCAAGCTCACAGGCTGCCGCCGTGTCGGGCTATCCGCACGTGACCGTTCCGATGGGACTGGCGCACGGATTGCCGATGGGCTTCTCGTTCGTCGGAGCGCCGTGGAGCGAAGCGCGCTTGCTGGCGCTCGCATACGCGTACGAGCAGGCCACACAGCGACGCGAGCCGCCTCTGTATCTGCCCACGATCACCGACCAGAGATGACTGCTCGGCTCGACTCCGATCCCTTCGACCTGCACCGCTTCGTCGAAGCACAGAACGGCGTGTACGAGCAGGCTGTCGCCGAACTGCGCGCGGGCCGTCGCCTGGGTTTTGCCTGAAAGCAGGTGTCGAAGCATTCCGAGAATGAGACAGCTTTATCGCGGATTCATCCGTTCTACGATTTCCTACTCTTCTTTCTCGTCATGAAACGCGCCTTCCTCGACAACATCGAACTCTTCCTCAGCGCCGTCGGCGTGCTTCTGACGTTTCTGATACCGACCCTCTGGTCCGGTGCCACGTTCTGGAAAGTAGCTGCGCTGACGGCAGCGGGTACGGCTCTGCTGCACAGACTCATCTTCTGGACGATTCGGCGCCGCCAACGACAGGTTCGGGCTGATCACATAGGCGAAATCAGGGAGATGCTACAAGACGTTATCAGGGATCAGTTCGCCGTCATCAATCTGATCGTTCGAGACACCAGTACGCACCACATCAAGGAAAAAGCGGCGATGCTTGACGAATCGATGGCACGCATCGGCTACCTAGTCGATACGCTGAACGAGGAGAGCTTATCAACGTGGAAAGGAGCCTATCCAACACACTCGAACGTGCGCCCGCTCAACGGGTGACCGATAGTGGGGTATCGATTCGGGAGGAACGGCTGGTACGTTCTTTGTTGCGACAGCTATCCTCTCCTACCTCCTCCCCCTCCATGAAGCGAATCTTCGTCGACAACCTCGAACTCTGGCTGAGCGCCGCCGGAATCGCCGTTACGTTCGCCATTCCAGCCGTCTTTCCGCATACGTTTGCGTTTTGGCAAGTGGCAGCCTTTTCCGCTGTTGGCGTAGCCACCCTGCATGGTGTGATATTCTGGATCGTACGGCGGCGTCAGCGGCAGGTGAGGCGGCACGTTATTGCCGAGATTCGCTCTATGACACAGGATGTGGTGAAGAACCAGCTTGCCGTAATCAGCCTGATCGCCGATACGTCGATTAGGGATGAAGAGGCTGAGATGTTTAACCAATCAATGGATACCATTGTCCATATGGTAGACACGCTGAGCGAGGAGAGTCTGTCTGACTGGAAGGGCCGCTACAACACAGAGACTGTCGAGAAAGTGGTGGCGGATCGCTGGCTGACTCAGCCCGCCTAACTCCCCTTTTCGCAGATCTGTAGAACTACAATCCTGTTTCTAAAAGACTTGCACCCCTCACCGACACGTCCTAACTTTAGGGCTTGCTTACAACAGCCTAGATAAGTGGCAGCATCGCATGAGGGACTGGAATCCTCAGACCATCACTCGGAGCCTTCTTTTGTAGTCGGTGTGGGTGCTTCAGCGGGTGGTCTGGATGCCTTCTTGGAGTTCTTTTCTGCTGTGCCTCAAGACACCGAGATGGCATTCGTGGTGCTTCAGCACCTGTCGCCTGATTTTCCCAGCGAACTGGCGAGGCTGCTTCAATCGGCGACCCATCTGAGCGTCCAGCAGGTGATCGATACGCCGCGCGTCAAGGCAGGATGTGTCTACGTAATTCCGCCTGGACACATGATGAGTGCCATCGGCGGACACCTATCGCTGCGCGAGCCGACACACATGGAGCGGCATGCGCTGATCGACCATTTCTTTCGCACTCTCGCTGAATCCCAGAACGACCGGGCCGTCGCCATTGTGCTCTCGGGCATGGGATCGGACGGCGCTAATGGATTGATGCACGTCAAGGAGCGAGGCGGCTTCACCTTGGCACAGGAACCCACATCGGCCCAGTTCGCGTCGATGCCGCGATCTGCCATAGGAACAGGCCATGTCGACTTCTCCGGATCGCCGGCTGAGCTTGCAAGGCACTTGGCCGAACTGCCTGAGCGTCTGCGTGCCCTTCCGCTCGAAACCGCTCCCGATGAGGGCGATCAGGAAAACGATATCATCAATCGCCTCTTCGTCCAACTGCGCTCGCGCACGGGCTACGACTTTTCGGATTACAAGCGCACGACGATCAGCCGCCGCATGCGCCGAAGGATGCAGGTGTTGCGTATCGACACATTACCCGAATACCTCGAGCGCATTCAGTCGGATAGTCAGGAGGCGCATGCGCTAGTCAAAGACTTCTTGATCTCGGTCACCAACTTCTTCCGCGACCCGGACACGTTCAGGGCGCTCGCCGAGCATCACCTCTCTGAGATCGTCACCCATACCCCCCACGACACGCCGGTACGCGTGTGGGTACCGGGCTGCGCGACGGGCGAAGAAGCCTACTCGCTTGCGATGCTACTGTGTGAGGCGATGGACTCTTTATCGCACCCGCCCAGCATACAGATCTTCGCGACCGATATCGACAAGGACGCGTTGTCGACAGCGCGGGCGGGTTGGTATCCGCGCTCTATCGCAGGCGACATATCACCGGAACGGCTTGAGCGGTTTTTCCGTGAGGAGGCCGGTGGGTACCGCATCACCGATGAGTTGTCGGAATGCCTGTTGTTCGCGCATCACAACCTGCTCAAAGATCCGCCCTTTTCACGGCTCGACCTCATCACGTGCCGCAACGTGCTGATCTACTTCAACCGCAAGCTACAAGAGCGCGTATTAGGCACGTTTCACTATGCGTTGCAAGACCATGGTCGGTTGGTGTTGGGATCCTCCGAAACGACCAAGGCGACGGGCGATCTATTCAAAGCCGAAGATGGAGCCAACCGCATCTACGCCCCTACGAAAATAGCAAGCAACAGGTTACCCTTCACCTCAAACACCCTTTCGCTCTCGCTAGGCGAGCCTAAGGCCCGCCCTTCGGCTCGGCAGAGCGCGCCTATCGAAGGTCCCCCCGTTGATATGGCGGCCGTGCATCGCCAGGCGCTCGTCCGGCTACTCGGTCCACCCAGCGTGCTCGTCACGCGCGACTACGAGGTGCGCCACTACGAAGGCAATGTCGGGCGCTACTTGAGGCCCGTTCCCGGCGCGCCGACGCACAATCTGCTCCAGATGGTGCCGGCCGAAGTGCGTGCCGAGGTCCAATCTATGCTGTTCAGCGCGTTCCACGAACAGAGCGATGTGCAGTCCGACGTGCGCCTTTCCGACGGGACGACCGTGCGCCTCACCGCTTCGCCGTTGGAACCACAAGATGGACGCGAGCAGATGGCCGTCATCGTGTTCGCGGACCTGAACGACCCGACCCTGGTTCACGATTCGGTATCGAGCATGTCGCGGGAGGACGAAGACCACTCGCTCGTGGACAGCTTACAGGCCGATGTGGCTCGGCTTCGGCACCGATTGCAGAAGACCGTCGAGGAGTACGAAATCTCGAGTGAAGAACTCCGCGCGAGTAACGAGGAGCTGCAGTCTATGAATGAGGAGACCCGCTCGCTGGCCGAAGAGCTGGAGACCAGCAGAGAGGAAATCCAATCGACGAACGAAGAACTGGTCACGGTCAACGCCGAACTCCAGGCGAAAGTAGAACAGCTGGCTCGGACAAGCGGCGACCTGGAAAACCTGATGTACGCGACCGAGATCGGGACGATCTTTCTCGATCGTGAGTTGACACTCAAACGGTATACACCGCTCATCGCCGAGCTCTTCCACGTCATTCCATCGGACGTCGGGCGACCGTTTAGTCACCTGTCGGATACGCTCGAAAGTCACGACCTCGCCAAAGACGCTGCCCTGGTAATCGAACACCTCGCGCCGATCCGTCGCGAAGTCAAGAGCGCTGAAGGACGCTGGTTCATGGTGCGCGTTCTGCCGTATCGCACCATAGACGATCGCATAGGCGGCGTCGTGCTTACGTTCGTGGACATGACCGACCGCAAGAAGCTCGAGCAGGAGCAGACGCGGCGCATCCTTCAGCAGGAACTCGTTACCGAACTGAGCAGCTTCGCGTTACGCTCGGACAACATCGAGGCAGTGCTCGCCCAGACGGTCCATGCGATGAAGCAAGGGCTCGACGTACCGCTTACCAAAGCACTTCGCTACGACGCACACCGTCATTGCTTCGACCTGATCGCCGGAATCGGCTGGCACGAAGGCTTGGTCGGATCGGCGCACGTAACGGATGGACTGCATTCACAAGCGGGATTCACGATGGCGTCGAAGGCGCCTGTGATTGCCAACGATATGAGATTGGAGCGCCGCTTCGAGGCCCCCGACCTTCTGCTTCAGCACAATGTGCGCAGTGGCCTAAGCGTGCCCGTGCGCACGCCTGACAACATCTCATGGGGAGTACTTGGCGCACACGACGACGAGCAGCACACCTTTACCGCTCTAGACGGCACCTTTCTGCAGTCACTCGCAAACGTGCTCGGCGCTGCCGTTGGTCGCTACAACAGCGAGGATGCGCTTCGTACCAGCATGCAACGCTTTGAGACCGCAATCGCAGGTTCTCCCGTAACCGTTTTCAGCCAAGACCTCGAGGGGCGCTACACCTGGGTCTACAACCCAGCCATCAGGGGGGAGGGCATAATCGTCGGCAGCAGGGACACAGACCTGTTCGAGCGTGAGGAGGATGCTGCTCGACTGGACGAACTCCGCCGTTTGGCCCTTGAAACTGGCCAGGCTCAGCGCCGCGAAGTGGAAGTGGTCATCAACGGAGAACTCCGTATCTATGTAATGCACACCGAGCTGACTCGGGATCGAGACGGGCAACCCGTCGGGACTACGAGCGCAGCCCTCGACATCACCGATGCCAAAACGACGGAAGTCGCCCTACGCGAACTGACGCAGAAGTTAGAGCAGCGTGTCGAAGAGCGTACGTCCGAAGTCCGCGCTCAATCCGAGCAGATGCGTCGCCTGGCTTCGGAGCTTACCCTAGCCGAACAACGCGAACGACACCGCCTGGCACAGATACTCCACGACGACTTGCAGCAACTGCTCTACAGTCTGCAACTCAAGCTGTCCTTCTTCAGACGGGTAGCCGGCGACCTGCCCAAGTTGAATACCCTCGTTGCACAGCTCGACGAATTGCTCAAGCGTGCTATCGACACGACCCGCACCCTCTCCGTCGACCTCTCCCCACCTGTTCTAGCGGGCGAAGGACTGAGCGACGCCATCGTATGGCTTGCCCTCCAAATGGAGGAGTTGCACAACCTGAAGGTCGACGTGAGCGGAGAGGCTCCCAAGTCGGTCGGCAGCCATGACCTACAGGTGCTGCTCTTCCAACTCGTGCGCGAGCTGCTCTTCAACATCGTCAAGCATGCCGGCGTGAGCGAAGCGACCGTCGACCTCTCCCATGACAACCAGCGGCTGACCATTGTCGTGAGCGACGAAGGCGCCGGATTCGAGACCGACAGCCTCGGCATCCCCCCTGCGAAAGGCGGTTTTGGCCTCTACAGTATCCGCGAGCGCTTGCCCCTATTCGGAGGAGACCTCACCATCACATCATCGCCGGGGAATGGCACGCAGGCCACTATCACCCTCTCCCTCTAAGTACCGTTCTCAAGTATGCCGCTGTACCGCGTATTCATCGTAGAAGACCATCCCATCGTACTGGAGTCGCTCGTAGAGCTGTTCGAGTTCGAGGACGGATTTGAGACGGCCGGAACAGCAGCATCGGCAGAGGAAGCACTGGACGCGTTCGCAACCAGTGGCGCCCACTTGCTCGTTACCGACATCTCGCTTCCCGGCATGAGCGGACTGGAGATGACCCGAGAGTTGTGCCGTCGCAACCCCGATGTGCGGGTGCTTGTCCTCTCGGGCCACCAGGGCAACATCTATTCTGTGCAAGCGCGCGAAGCCGGAGCCTGCGGCTTTGTGACCAAGACAGCCATTGTGACCGACCTGATTCCCGCCCTCACACGCATAGCTGAGGGCGGGCACGCATTCGCCAGTTGAGCGTCAGCGCTCGTCGGTGCCCACCTGCGACTCCTCGATCTCCAGTCCATACGCGCGGCCTTTGTCGACGGCCGGTACTCCGCGTGTCATCCAGACTGGAGCAGGAGCATCCATCAGGTAGTGGTCGAAAAACTGCTGCATGCGCATCGCGTAGTCGAGCCGGTGGGCCGCACCCATCGCCCAGTGCGGATCGCCGTTGTAGTTGACGAGCCATGCCGGTTTGCCCAGCCGACGCATCGCGACGAACATCTCGATGCCCTGCTCCCACGGCACAGCGCCGTCTTCGTCGTTGTGCATCATCAGGAGCGGCGTCGTGATCTTGTCGGCGTGGAAGACGGGCGAGTTAGCGATGTAGTGCATCGGCTTCTCCCACAGCGTCCCTCCGATGCGACTCTGCGTGCGCTCGTACTGAAACATGCGGCTCATGCCCGATCCCCAGCGGATGCCGCCGTACGCGCTCGTCATGTTGGCGACGGGTGCTCCGGCTCCAGCAGCGGCAAACAGATCGGTCTGCGTCACCATGTAGGCGATCTGGTAGCCACCCCAACTGTGCCCCTGCACGCCGATGCGGCCCGAGTCGACCCAATCGTTTTCCATCAGCTTGGTGATGCCCGGCATGACGGCATTCATCGCGCTGCGACCTGGGAAGCCGACTTCGTACGGGATGTCGGGCACAAACACGGTGTAGCCTCGGCTGACGTAGAACGAGATCGAAATCACGCTGCGCCCCGGCTCGGGCTGGTGCCACTGGTGCAGGTTGTCGGACAGCTTCTCGTAGAAGTACACCATCATAGGGTACTTCCGGTTGGGATCGAAGCCGTCTGGCTTGTAGAGCGTGCCTTCGAGCCGGTTGCCGTCGACGCTCGTCCACGCGACCTGCTCGGCCGTACCCCACGCGAAGTCGGACAGTTGCGGATTTGCGTCGCTCAGCCGGGTTAGATCCGAGAACGATGCCCCCGATACGTGTAAGTCAGGAAAGGTGCGGAAGTCGGATCGGGTAACGAGGTAGCGGTCTGCGCGCTCTGCCTTACGCGGATAGGAGAAGTCGACCGGCGCCATCGTCAGACGCTGCGGCGACGAGCCCGGACGCAGGCGATAAAACCCGGCAGATTTGTCGTCCTCGTCGAACGCCGACAGCAGCGCATTCGGGGCAACGTACGGGTCGTCATAGTCTTCGTCGATCACGCGCAGGCGGACGTTCTCCATGCGCGTCAGGTCGTCGGTCAGGCGGACGGGGGTACGCTCGCGTGTGGGGTCGACGGACCAGATGCCAAACTTATCGTAGATCCACATCTCGGCGTCGTCGGCCGTCCATCCGGCCATGCCGTACGACTGCGCTTTGTAGGCCCAGTCGTGCTCGTCGTTGGCGAGATTGGCGCCGGACATCACCGCCATCGGACGCGCTCCCGGCTCGGTCGACAGCGTCATCCACGCCTGGGTGTCGGCATCCCACCAAGCCAGCCAGTTGCCACCCGGCGAGAGGTCGGGGCGCGCCTGCACGCGTTCGAGGACACGCCGCCGCTCGCCCGTCGCAACGTCGATCACGTACACGTCCGAGAAGCCTGGATACTCCCACGACTGCTCCATCCGGTACGGCATGTCCGTCACCCCGACGGCCAGATCACCGTCGCCTTCGGCAGCTACTTCGACACCCGGTACGTCCTCGTCGGCCAACTGCGCCACCTGCCCGGTCGCGAGCAAGACGACGGCCTGATAGGTTCGGTCACGTTCGCGGCTTGCCTGGAGGAGTTGCATCGGCTGGAGTTCGGGATCCGTCCAACTCCACACGTCGACCGTCACCTTTTCGTCGTCCGTCAACTCGCGGTCGTCATCGGGCCGGGGTGCGGGGGCCGTGCCGAAGAACAGACGCGCGCCCGACTTGGAGAACGACACGCTGCCGTTCTCGCTGGGCTGCCAGCCGCTGGGAAGCGCCTCATGTCCACGCGCGACGCGAACCGTTGCGCCGGGCGCCGATGGTCCGGTTGCGTCGAGTTCAGACGCATACAGCGCAAAGGCCGGATACTCGTCCTCGAACGTGGCAGCATCGGACACAAACGCGACATGGCGCCCCGCTTCGTCGATGGCGAGTTGCTTGTAGTGCCCCTCTCCTTCCATCAGCGCGATCGGTTCAGACGATCCCTTGCGAAGCACGTGGACGCCGTCCGACTCGCCGTCCTTGGACGAGGTCGCAAACGCCAGCCACTCGCCGTTGTCCGAAAAGCGATAATCGCTGACGTGGTCGAAGCGCATCTCATCGCCCGTCGCCAGCATCCGCACGAGGAGCGTCGATCCGTCCGACTTGTCCTTGCGCCGCTTTTCTAGCTTCTCCTCCGCTTTGGTCGGCTCGACCGCTGGCTCGGCTGCGGGTTCTTCGGTCGCTTCGGCTTCTTCCTCCAACTCGGGTTCGTCAGCCTCCGTGGTATCCGGTTCGGCGTCGGGCGTGGGAATCAGGTACGCCATCCAGCCGGAGCCGTCGTCAGGCATCCGCATCGACTTCAGCTTGGGCGCTTTAAAAACGTTTCCGTTCGACAGGTCGACGATGCCGAGCGAGTCTTGGGGCAGTTTGTCCCCCTTCTTACCGTCGAGTTTGGCCTGACGCGTGCTGTCGCGCGGCGGGGCAATGGTAAACGCGACGTAGCGCGCGTCGTCCGTAAACGTGGGGTTCGAACCACGCGCAAACGTCCACCTGGTGCGCGTGTCGCTCGAACGAACGTGTAGCGTCGCGTCGCGCTCGTAGGGCTGCTGGACCCAGGCCGTCCACGCGCCGTCCGCACTGATCGACTGATCCTGGATGCGACTCCACTCGGAGTAGTCATCATGCGTGAGCGCGCGTTGCGCCTGAGCAGGTAGGGCGATGAGAAGGGCGAAGGCGAGCAGGAGACGCATCATAGCGGAACGGGTTGAATGCGGGGACAAAATAGCGAGCGTCCAGCGCCTGTCCTGCCCTCAGGTATCGAACCGGCCCAACTAGCCGACAGCCGGGTAGCCAGCAGAACACAAATCACATATACGTAATCGCATTAGAAAGGCGTTCATCACCTGCCTCTTTGGTGAGTCTCGACCTGCGCCCGGATGCGATTCGTAGCTCACTTCGACTGAGTCTGTACCGCTGCGACTCGAGTGTGTACCCCTTGTATAATTCCACCAGTTCGCCCTTTTCATGCTTCGCCCCTCCGTATTCCTCCTGCTGTTCGCCTTCGTTTTCACTGGATGCGGATCGTCCAACACGCCGGGAGGCAATGCACCGCCGAGTGGGCCAGGCGACGGGCAGATTGAGCACGTCATCCACATCAGCGTCGACGGGCTGCGTCCGGATGCCGTCACTCGTTTTCTCGACACCCTGCCCGCTTTCGCGCGGTTGCGCCGTCAGGGTGCATATACGGACAACGCCAGAACGGCACCAACGAGAGGCAACACGCTGCCCAACCACGCTTCGCAGATAACCGGCCGCGTCGTCGATGGAGAGGAGGGGCACGGGTGGGGTACTAACCGCTATCCCGACACGACGCTCACCCTACACAACCACAAAGGCGAATACGTCAGCAGCGTCTTCGATGTCGTTCACGCGGCCGGGCGGCGGGCAGCGCTGTTCACGAGCAAGTCCAAGTTCGCCGTCTTCGAGAACAGTTACCGTGACGTGCTCGACGCCTACGTCTACGACCCGCAGACCAGCCGGCTCACCGATCACCTCATCGACTCGCTCCGTGCCGACGCGTTCGACTACGCATTCCTCCACCTGCGCGACCCGGACACGGCAGGCCACCGCTTCGGCTGGCGGCTCTGGGGTTGGCATCCGTACGTGCGCTCCGTCCGCAACGTCGACCGACAGATCGGGCGCATCCTCGCAGCCATCGAATCCGACCCCCATCTGCGCGGAACGACTGCCCTTATCGTCACTGCCGATCACGGTGGACACAACCACTCGCACGGCGCCGACGACCGCCGAGACTACACGATTCCGTTTTACGTTTGGGGTCCGGGCATCAGGCCGGGCGACTTGTACAAACTGGCCGAAGGGGTACGCGTCGATCCCGGTACGGACCAGATCCAGGCCGATGCCAAAGGCCAGCCGATTCGAAACGGCGACGCTGCCAACCTAGCCCTTTCGCTACTCGGACTGGACGCCATCGACCACTCGACGCTGGGAGCCGAAACGCCGTTGCCCGTTCGCGAGCCCACGCTGCCCACGTTTTGACGCTCCAGAGGCGCCTGCACCGTCTACTCGCCGACCTTACGCAGCAGGTGATCCGCCTCCGAGCACGGACGAACCGCACCATCGGACTCGCGCGACCCTCTCACTTCGATGCGGTCGCCGACGCTCAAGTCGGCGAATTCGATTCGGTCTCGAGCCGGACACAAGTTGATGCGGGCAGGAACGCGGACTTCGACGGCCGCACCGTCGACATCGACCATGATAACCGCATCGCCATCGTAGGCCAACGGCGAGAGGTCGACCGAGGTGACGGTACCGACGAGGAGTGATGGATCCCCCGAAGTAGCCGAAGGAGGCGTTGCGTCCCATAACGCGCAGCCGGGGACGAAGAGGGCTAGGAGTAGGAGATAGCGCATGATGAGCGGGAGAGTTAGCGTACGAGTTGATCGGCCAGTACGGTCGACAAGACGGCGGAGATGGGAAATAGAGCAACGACTGCAACGGTAGAAAAGTCGCCGCTGTTGTCCGACTGGCTCACCAAGTGGATCATACCGACGGGGATGGCCACCCCTAACAGTGCACCCAACACCCCTCCCCTCGCACCGACGCGCGAAGCAGTCAGGGGGGCGCCGATGGCCCCTCCGGCGAACGCACCCAGACTGCCGAAGACGAAGGCTCCAAAGTCACGCCCGAAGAAGTCGTCGTCCTCTGAGATTGAGTAGCCGAAGACCGCCCCGGCCCCTCCGCCGATCAGCGCACCGGCGAACCAGCCGCCCAATGCCGCTCCGGCCACCCGTCCCACTGCCGGAGCCTGCGACGAATCGATGACGACCATACGAACGACCGGGGACGCTCCCCACTCCTCGTTCTGAGCCGATGCGTACGCGCGCACCATCTGGACACGCTGCGCCACCTCGCCGGGCGATTGGGCGAGAGCGGGTGCTGCACAGGCAAGCGCGAACAGCAGAACGAGCTTCATGGGCTGGAATGTGGAAGATCGAAATCCAACTTACACCTCGCCGAGCGAGTGCGGACCTGTAGGTACGAGTTTTCCCACCGCCGCGCCATCACTTCAGTTGAGCCACGTGGTCCCGGACGTAATCGCGGGCGCTACGGGGCGTGCGTCCGAGCAGGCGTTCGAGATCGGGCGTGGTAGGCGCAGCGGTTCCCCGGCGCAGATCGGCGTGGAGATAGGTCTGAACGATAGTCTGGATGAGCCCGAGCCGATGCTGCACGAGCAGATGGACCGCGTAGGCTGGAATCGACGCAGGTTCGTAGCGGATATCACGCCCCAGCACGTCGGTAAGGATGCGGGCAATCTCGTCGAACCCCAGGGCTTCGGATCCCGTCAGGTGATAGGCCTGTCCGGAATGAGCGTCGGGATCGAGCAGGCAGACGGCAACGGCCTCGCCGACATCGCGGGCGTCGATCCACGCGACCTGGGCGTCGTCCGCCGGGACGTAGATGCGGTCGTCACGACGGATGTCGCGGCGGTAGGCGTCTTCCAGGTTTTGCAGAAAGAAGCCAGGCCGCAACAGGGTCCACTTCATGCGCAAGCTCGTCAGGTGACGCTCGATCTTGGCGTGCGGAAGCCACGTCTGCTCTCCGGCTCCGGCGACGGACGAGAACACGACATGCTGCACCCCTGCGCGCTCGGCAGACTCGAGAAACGCCATGAGCGCATCGTCGACCGAGTGAGCGGCGGGAGGGCGGATCACGAACAGGCCCGTGACGCCTTCGAGAGCAGCATCGAACTGCTTCCGGTCAGAGAGGTCGAGCCGGACCGCTTCGGCGCGCGCGTAGCGAGCACGCAGTTCGGTCCTTCGGCGCCCGAGTACCCGCACATCGGCCCCTCGGCGGATCAGGGCGCGAGCGGCAGCACTACCGACGTTTCCGGTCGCGCCTAATACGGCGATCAAAGGGGCCATTCAGGAAGAGTGTGGTGTCTGGCTTTCCACCACACAGTCTGAAATCTGCTCCGCAGCCAGGACATCGTGCGATAGTTTTTTGTCACATCCCCCCCTTCCTGTTTTTGTGTCTCGACTGCGCGCCCTCAGCCTGGAGCACCGCGCTCCTGTTGCTCGGCGGATGTGGAGCGCAGATCGTCTGGCTAGGCGGTTTGCTGATCCAGCGTGGGTGAAGCGTACCGCGTGCTATCTTAGACGCCGCTTCACACCCTCTCCCCACCATGCCGATGCTGCGACGTCTCCCCCTCTTCCTCACGCTGATTGTCCTCGCCGCCGTGCCTGCGCTCGCCCAAGAGCACGTTCACGCGTTCACGGGCGCGACGCTGTACCCGATCAGCGGACCTCCCGTAGAAAATGGGCTGCTCGTGGTGCAGAACGGCACCATCCGGTACGCCGGGCCGATGAACCGAGGCGAGATTCCCAGCGGCGCCGTCACCCACGACGCATCGGGGCAGATCATCATGCCAGGACTGGTCGACACCCACTCGCATATCGCCGAAGTCGCGGGCGGCGACGGCTCGCATCCGCTGCACCCCGACGTACGAACGCTCGACGCGATCAACGTCCGCTCCTCTTCGATCGACCGAGCAAGGGCAGGCGGTATCACGACGGTCAACACGATGAGCGGTTCGGGTCACCTGATGAGCGGCCAAACCACGTATCTCAAGCTGCGCGACGGGCGGACGGTCGATGACCTGCTATTCTGCGAAAATATTCTGACCGACGTGTGCGGCGGAATGAAGATGGCGAACGGCACCAACTCGATGCGCAGCGCACCCTTCCCCGGAAGCCGCGGCAAGAGCGTGTCGATGGTGCGCGAGTTGTTCGTCGAAGGCCAGACCTATTGCGCCAAAGACGTGGACGACCGCGGACGCGACCTCCGACT
The DNA here is from genome assembly GCA_963973615.1 of uncultured Rhodothermales bacterium. Lineage (GTDB taxonomy): Bacteria > Bacteroidota > Rhodothermia > Rhodothermales > BA12 > CAXBBB01. The sequence continues at coordinate 13,697 of CAXBBB010000005.1, forward strand.
CGAAGCGATCTGCGAGATCCTCGACGGACGCCGCACCGTCCACTTCCACACGCACCGCCACGACGACATTCTGACGACGCTGCGCCTGAAGGAGGAGTTTGGCTTCAACCTGGTACTCCACCACGTCAGCGAAGGCTGGAAGGTCGCCGACGAGATCGCCGCTGCTGGCGTTCCGGCATCCATCATTGTGATCGACTCGCCGGGTGGCAAGCTGGAAGCGATGGAGTTGCTCCTGTTCACGGGCAAGATGATGGACGAAGCGGGCGTCGACGTGTCGATTCACACGGATGACCTGATTACTGAGAGCCGCATCTTCCTGCGCTCCGCCGCCCTCGCCGTACGCGCCGGAATGAACCGTACGTCGGCTCTGGAGGCGATGACGATCGCGGGCGCACGCCAACTGGGAGTCGCCGACCGGGTCGGGACGCTGGAGGCCGGAAAGGACGCCGACTTCATCGTGCTCTCGGGCGATCCGCTCTCCACCTACACGCACATCATGCAGACGTGGGTCGAAGGCAACAAGCTCTTTGACCGCGCCGATCCCGATGACCTGCTCAAAGCAACGGGCGGCTACGGCGCCTATGACGAAGGCGCAGCGGCTCTGCACGATCACTGATTCTGTTTGACTTCTCTCCTCCGACCTTTCCAACTGTCGTCGCGAGGAGCGAAGCATCACGGATGCGCAGCGACGCGGCGATCCCTACTTCGCCATGGCGCGCCTTTCACTAGCACCTCGCCTTTGCCTCCGTCGCAGCATGCTGCGACGCTACCTGTTTTCGACTATGATT
>CAXBBB010000006.1:0-14459 GCA_963973615.1 uncultured Rhodothermales bacterium
ATCCGCCGTCGACGTAATCTGCAATGGCTTGGTCTGTCAACTCGCCGAAGAACACGTCGACAGCTTCATGAGCGGACTCGCGTCTACCGGATGCGGCATGGACCAGAGCGATGCCCGTCAGCACGGTGTGGCGCTGGCCCGAAAGCCGCTGGAGCATGGCGCGCGCGTCTCTCGCGTCCGTCGGCTTGCCCAGGATCTCGCCGTCGAGCACGACTATAGTGTCCGATCCGAGCACGAGCGCGTCGGGGTGTTCGTGCGATACAGCAACGGCTTTCTCCATTGCCAGGTGCAGCACTAGGGCGCTGGGTTCGATGCCCTCGGGAGGCGTCTCGTCGACCTGAGCTGGGTGGACGGTAAAGTCGTGCCCGAGCAGCGGGAGCAACTCGCGTCGGCGGGGCGAAGCCGAAGCTAGTACGAACGGAATGGTGAGAGGCATAGGAAAATCAGGCGTGTCCAGGGCGCGGCACGAAGACGTAGTTTGAGCGTCTTGCACGCCCACCTCCGAATGATCGTTCTATCCATCTGTAACCACAAGGGAGGGACGGGGAAGACGACGACCGCCGCCCACCTCGCCGCCGCTCTCGGACTGAGCGGATTGCGCACGCTCGTCGTCGACCTCGACCCGCAAGGTTTCCTGACCCGCCTGCTCGACGTAGACGAACCCGACGTGACGGCGTCGTCGCTCACGCTCTTCGATCCGAGTTTCAACCTGGCCGATGTCCCCGTCGTCCGGGCGAGCGGTTTCGATCTGCTGCCGTCGTCGAGCAAGATGACGCACGCGATGCGGCAACTGGGCAAGCCGACCGACGTGCTCTACGCAAAGGAGGCGCTCAAAAACGCTCCCGAGTACGACGTCGTCCTGTTCGATACCGCCGCTGCCGTAACGGTGTTCAGCCTCAACGCCCTGGTTGCGTCGCGCTTCGTCGTCATTCCGGTCACGCCCGAGCATCAGCCCGTCTTGGGCGCCGAGCAGACGTTTCAGACGATTCGGACAGTCCAGCAGAAGCTCAATCCGCAGTTGACCGATCCGATGTTCTTGTTTACTCAGGTCGACGCGCGTAAGGGGACGCACAATGCCTACCGCGCGCTCGTCAAGGAGCACTATGGACCGTGCGTGCTCAAGTCGATGATCCGCACGTCGACTGAGCTTTCGCGGCAGCATGGTGTGGGCAAGACGGCATTCGATGGGGCGCCGACGGCGCGTGGCCCGCGCAACTATGCTAACGCCGCCGATGAAATCCTGCGCATCATCCGCTCGGGCGGCTTGCACACTGACGTGCGCGGGCGCTCTGCCGAACAACACGCCCGCCTCAAATCGGGCGACGTTCCCACGACGACGGATTCGCCAACGTACGCTGACTCGATTCTGTGACGACTTCTCGCACCCACTCGTTCGTCCTTCTGGTAACCTCGCTCGTCGGACTTCTGGTGCTGGTCTGGATCGGGCTTTCGGGCGTCGGATCGGTTCCTCCGCTGGCGTTGATGCTCGATCCGGCGGACGGTCTCTACCACACCGCTCGGCTCGCCGACACGGACCACGCACAGCCCGACGTTCCCGAGATGGACGGAGCCGTCACCATCGTTCGCGATGGGCGTGGGGTACCGCACATCTTTGCGCAATCCGACGCTGACGCCGTTCGCGCACTGGGGTGGGCAACGGCGCAAGACCGGCTGTTTCAGATGGACTTTGTCGCGAGGGTTGCGTCCGGTCGGCTGAGTGAGGCGGTCGGGGCGTCTGCGGTCGACACAGACCGGTACCTGCGGAGCAGTGGGATGGAGTGGGGCGCGCAGCGCAACTGGGCGGCGATTCAGCAGGAGGGAGGTGTCGAGCTGGACCTGCTCACATGGTATGCGCAAGGCGTCAACGCCTACGTGTCGACGCTCGCACCGTCCGACTATCCCGCCGAGATGCGCTTGCTCGGCTACGCCCCCGAGCCGTGGACGCCGATTCACACGCTGCGGATGATGCAGTACATGGCCTTCGACCTGTCGTCTGGCAGCGATTGGCCGGGCTACTCGGACATGGCCGACGAGTTGGGCGCTGCTTACGACACGCTGTTTCCTCGTTACGCTCGCTTGGGGCCACCCGTCGACCCGTCGTGGGGGCAAGACGAGATTGCCGCATCGATTCCGGCCGGTGCGCGAACGCCGCGGCTGAGCGCGTACCTGCAACGCGTCCACGAGATGACGCAAGGGACGATGTGGGAAGGCTTGCGGATGGGTAAGGGCTCGAACAACTGGGCCGTCGCGCCGTCGCACTCGGCGTCGGGCGGTGCGCTGCTCGCAGGCGACATGCACCTGTCGCTGACGTTGCCCGCCATTTGGTACGAAGTCCGGCTGCTGTCGCCGAACCTGAACACGTACGGCGTCGCCGTGCCCGGCGCGCCGCTGCCCGTCGAGGCCTTTACGCCCCACCACGCGTGGGCCTTTACCAATGCCCCCGCCGACCAGGTCGACTGGTTTCGCCTCGAACTCTCGGACGACGAGCGGCAGTACCGCTGCGGTGATAAGTGGTGCGACCTGGCCTTGGAGATTTCGGAAATCGGCGTCAACGGCGGCGATTCGGTCACCGACACGCTGCGGTTCAGTCACCTGGGGCCGGTCACGATGCGCGACGGCGAGGCGCTGGCGATGAAGTGGACCGCGCACGAACGCAACCGCACGATGGCCGCGCTCTGGGGCATGAACACGGCCAAAACGTCTGAGGAGTTCGACGACGCCACGCGCCTGTGGGACGCGCCGATGCAGAACATCGCCTACGCTAGCGTCGACGGCACCGTGCGCATCCGGTCGACCGGCCACGTGCCGATTCGTTCGGCTGGCGTCGCCTGGGGTGTTCAAGACGGAACGACCGCAGAGGAAGCGTGGGTTGGACGCATCCCGTTCGACGATCTCCCGTTCCGCGACGCAGCAACTAGCGGTTTCGTGCAGTCGACCAACCAGATGCTCGCCGGAGCCGACTACCCGTACTACCTCGGTCAAAACTGGGAGTCTGAGATGCGCCCGCTCCGTATCGACAGCCTGCTGCGCGCCCAGCCGACGCACTCTGCCGACGATTTCAAACGCTACCAGCGCGACGTCCATGTGGTCGAGTACGACCTGCTCGCTCCACTGATAGCCGATCTCGACGCGCAAGCGCGAACGCCCCGAGCCCTCGACCTGCGTCGGATGTTGCTCGACTGGAACGGCGATGCGGATAACGATCAGTCTGCGCCGCTCGCCTACTACGTGTTTACCAATCTGCTGGACGATTTGACCTGGGATGAGTCCGAGTTGAAACGCACGCCGAGCGAAGGCATCTTCCCGTGGCTCTACGCCGAGAACCCCGCCAGCCCGTGGTTCGACAACCGCGATACGCCCGAACGAGAAGACGCGCCCGCCCTCCTCGCCCTCACCCTCAACCGCGCCGCCGACAGCCTCGACGTACGCTACGGCGCCGATACGACCGGTTGGCGCTGGGGCGATCACCACGCCGTCGTTTTCCGCCACATCACCGAGTCTGAGGCGCTGCGCCCGTTCTGGCGCGGTCCCGTCGAGTACCCCGGCTTCGCGTCGACGCTATCGCCTGCGCGCGGCCTGCGCACGACCCACAGCGCGTCGTGGCGCGTCGTCGTCGACTTCGGGCCAGGCCAGCCGCAGGCCTGGGGCATCTACCCCGGCGGACAGAGCGGCAATCCGTTTTCGCCGCTCTATGATCTGCACCTGCCCGCCTTCACCGCGTTCGAGTACTATGATCTCCACCTGACGACTGGCCCGGACGATCCGCGTCTTAGCGTCGGCGATTGACCTGATTCTCTGTGGCTTGAGGTTACGAAGCGAGTCGCCTGAGGGACCGCAGCTTGCGTTTGGTGTCCCCTTTGATCTTGTGCCAGCGCGCGCGTGAGGCGGCTTTCCGGCTGGGAGATGGACTGAAGTGGTGAACCGGCGTGGCGGCGAAGTGGCCCACGGATGCGTATCCGAGGGGGGCGAGGTGCGCGGTCAGTGCGTCTACGTGGGTGCGTGTTGCGGCTTCGATGAGCAGGTCGGGGCGGTCGCGAGTGAGGGTCTCCGTCGCACCCCGGAGCACGTCCAACTCCATACCCTCCACGTAGATTTTGATGAGTGTCACGGGGACGTCCGAGGTGGTCTGCGATCGCCAGTCGGCTACAACGGAATCCAACGTGACAATCTCGATGGTGCCGTTGCCCGTCGCCAGTGCGGCCATGCCATAGTTGTCCGGGTACTCGGTGTTTTCTACGACGCTCGCGCGTCCGGCTTCGGCTCCTAGTCCTTTCTCTATCAGCGTGGCATCGACTGCATTGGCTTTGAGATTGGCCCGCAGTGCCGGGAGCACGATCGGATTCGGCTCGACGGAAATCAGGTGGTCGGTCGCAAACGTCCCCAGATAGACCGAATGGTTGCCGATGTTGGCCCCTACGTCCAGCACCAAGCCCTTTCGCTCAGAAATCAGAGACGCCGCATATTCCAGCAGACTCACCTCGTAGAACGTCTGCTTCCGGACGATCTCCCGGTAGATCATGTCATCGTCAGCGGCCCCTGACATCGAGAACCTGCGCTTGCGGTAGGAGAAAGTCGTTGGAGTCACGGCGGATAAATGCTGTCGAATTCGATAAGGTACAGGAAGCCGAACGTGATGTGTCACGCGAAAAAAGCCGGGACCCACCTACTGGCGAATCCCGGCTTTGGTCATGCGGAACGATGGTCAACTCAGAAGCGCAACGACCCCCCCAGCGAGAAACGGACGTCATCCGTGTTGTCAGTGAGACCCGCGTAGAGGGACGCGTCGAGCATCAAGGTCGGTGTGACGGAAAACGCGGCACCCAGACCAAGCAGCGCGAGGTCGTCCACGTCCTGAACGACCGTGTACTCCGTTTCTACAAATCCGTAAACCTGGGGGGTCAAAGGATAACCGCCCTGAAAGGACAGCCGGGTAAGGAAGGAGTCACCGAATGAGTCGGTCGGTCCGAGTAGACCGACGTTGCCCAACAAAGTGAATCCACTCTCCAACTGAGAGCCTGCGGCGACGGTCGCTCCGATAAAGGTATCGAACTCGTCATCGAGCGGGACCCATACTTCGGGCGTCACGCTCAGATTGAACGGAAGTGAAGTCGAGGGCAGTCCAAACTTGGCTCCCAGCGCGAGGAAGTCAAATCCGAAATCGCCATCACCGTCTAACCCGTCGGCATCGTCGCCCGAGAACGAGACGCCGTTGTAGACCGAAGTGGCTGCGCGGAGTTCGATGGCGTCCGTCATCCCGAAGCGGACGTTGACGGGTATCGAGTAACTGTAGATTGAAACGTCGGCTCCCTCAAGCGAGGAGTAGGAGACCAGCGGAATCCCAGCCTCGATCGAAATCGCCTGACGCCCCAGTGGAGCCGCCGATAAGGACAGACCGGGACGATCGAATGTGATGTACTGCGCGTGCACCGGGGCAACCAGCAAGCACAGAAAGAAGAGGGAGGAGAAGAGCGTGCGCATTGTGTTGAGGGGCCCGAGAAGGGCGAAGAGAGCCGGTATCTAGCATCGAACCGTTCGAAAAGTTGAGGACCCATTGCAACCGAGTGGTGAGGGTATTTCGTCTTGCCCATCAAGTCATCGGCGCTTCATAAATACGCCGCTCCGAGTTTGCAGGTGATTGATCCGGAAGGCGCTGCGGTGGAGCACATCCTTTAGCGCTAGGACAACCTGTTCATACTCGCAGGTCAACGCAGTGAACCATTAGCAGCATTCGTCCCGTGTTTTCCAGAGCGCAGTGCGAATCGCCCGTCTACTCTCCGACCGTCCGATAGCAGGTTGGGGTGGCTACCCCGTACTCCGAGACCGAGGACAATCTGACCGATCCAGATTGTGGAAGTGAGCCTTTAAGTTTGGGGGACAAGCCCCGATAACATAATTGTTACTGTTCCTACTTAATCCCCCCTGGATAGGATGTATAAGTCCCTTCTGCTCTGCATCGCATTCTTAACGCCTCTCGCGGCCACCGCTCAGGACGCTGACTCTACCCGCTTTCTCGAAGCTCGTATTTCTCAGTTGGAGCATCAGATTGCCTCGTCTAAGGTCCGATTCTCCGGACAATTCATCTCAGGGTTCGGTTTGCGCTCGGCTCCTCTTGGTGCCACCACGGATGAAACAGCTTTCCGTATCGACCGCTGGTTTTTTACGGCGGAGGCCAACGTATCGGAAACGGTGGGCCTACGGGTCACGACGGACGTCAAGCCTACGGCGACGAGTAACGCCAACAAGGACGTCCTCACCCTCGCTTACGCCCACGTCGACTGGGACGTACAGCCCGGCCTGACTCTTCAGGCCGGTATGATTCCGGGCGGATGGGTAAACCAGGTCAACTCACTGTGGGGGTTTCGTGGCGTGACCAAGGTGTTGCCCGACGCCGAAAACCTACTCTCTATGGGAGTACTAGGTGCCAGCGCACGCTACCGCTTGCCCGATGGGCGAGGGACGATGGGAGTAGTCGTTCACAATGGACAGACACGCCAGCCTAGCGAGGAAGACCAAGTCGAGTTTGGAGCCTACGCACTCGGGCGGCCCCTTCACAACTTTCCTATCGTGGTGGGAGGTCACGCGAGCCATACCAGGACCGCCGATGCACTCAATGTAGACCGATGGGGCGCCCTCGTCGGTGTCAAAGGTTCGAGAGGTCTTCTGTCCTTCGACTATGAAGCACGTTCCGAAGAAGGCCAGATCAGCACCGGAGTCGGCGTGATGTCCAATCTAGTCCTGGGACGATTGGCCCCACTAGGAACCGTCACGCTGGTCGGTTTGGCCGACTGGTATACACCTTTACATTCAGCCGATAGCGTGGAGAGGTTGCGTACCGTACTCGGGCTGGCTGTCGAGGTCGCTCCTGGCTTTAACCTCGCGTTGGATTATCAACGTGAGCAGGCGAACGAGGCCGTTTTCGCCCGCACGGATGGGGGATTCTCTGACACGGACGGTACGCTCTATCTCCACATCTTTCTTACGTACTAGTATGGTATATGAACATACTATTACTTCATGTATAACATCATAGCAATACTAATATGTCATTTACTTCTTATCTAAACCGTGCTCCGATCCAGCGGAAGCAGTACGTGCTTGTAGCTGTTGTTTCAATCGCCACAGTGGTGGTGATGACCGTCGCGTCGGTTTGGAGCCAGTGGAACTCCAGTAAAAGCGAGGTGGAATCGATACTTAACCAAACGGGGCAAGACCTGATTGCGCACACTTCGCAGCGTGTCGAGCAGAGTCTGGGAACGCTACAGGCCTTCGCTCTATCAGAAGACCTGCTCTCTGGCACTACTGCTGCGAGATACCAAGAGGAAGAGGAGTTACTTCTCGAACTAGACCAGGCTTGGAAGGAAGGAACTGGGGGAGCAGAGGAGCGCGTCCATGCTATCGAGCAGAGTTCCATAAGTGCATCGCTCCTCCGTGCACAAGCCGCCTTTCCTGAGTTTGCCGAACTGTTCGTGACCGACGTACGTGGCTACAACGTCGGCATGACCGAGCGAGTAGGTGATTTCTTTCAGGGCGACGAAGTGTGGTGGCAAGAGGCCGCTTCGATGGAGTCCGGCCAGCAGTATGTTGGAGACGTCAGCTACGACGAATCGGCCAAAACGTATGCCCTGACGATGGCTGTGCCCATGCGCGCTGCAAGTGGAGATCTCGTGGGTGTCCTGCGCGGGACAGCAGATGTCACTCAGGTATTTGCCGTACTGGACGAGCGACGAACCGATGAGCGCACCGTTACTCTCTTAGGGCGAGACGGGCTCGTCCTCTCTACAGGTACCGAGACACAAGAACTCCTTGTCCCGGCCTCCCCGGCTTTCTTGAAGGCACAATCCGAAGGGGAGGGCTGGTATACGATACCTGACCTCGAAGGCGATGAGTCCTATGTGGTACTGCAGAGCAGCCGAAGTGGGGTTGGGAAGCAGCTGGAATGGTGGATTGCTACCGGTCAGAAGCGAGGCCCTATGATTGCGTCGCTCGTCGTGGGTGTTTGGGGAAGCGTAGCTCTGGGTCTGCTGGTTCTAGTTATCATGCTCTACGTAGGCGGAAGTCTGGGTAAGCGCATTGCACAACCCATGGGCGAACTGGCCGAAGGAGCTCGCCGTGTAGCGGACGGTGACCTGACGACGCAGATCGAATTGCAGACTCAAGACGAGGTCGGCATGCTCGCAGGCGTGTTCAATCAGATGGTGAGCCGCATGCGCGAAACGCTTGAAGAGGTAGAAGCGGCCCGTAGGGCATCCGAGCACGCGCGGGAGCAGGCCGTTGAACAGCGCGCAGTCTTGGCACGCCAAGTCGAGATCATGCTCGAGGCTACGTCTCGGTTCTCCGAGGGCAACATGACCGTCCGGCTTCCAGACGATGTAACGGGGGATATCGGCCGCCTCTTCACCGGATTCAACCAAGCAGTCGAAGCGCTGGAAGCGGCATTTCTGGAAGTCAGCGAGACTTCGCAACAGGTTGTACAGTCGACGGAGGACATTCAAGTCGCGACCCAACACCTTTCGGAAGGGTTCGAGCAGCAGGCGTCGCAATCGTTGCAGGTAGCCTCAGCTGTCGAGGAGATGACCGTTACGCTCAACGACACGGCTTCGAATGCAGCCCGCACTGCCCAGCTTGCCGAAGTAGGCCGCAGCGTGGTCAAGGACGGTCAGAAACTTATGGGATCTACGCTAGAACGAATTCAGCAGACGGCTACAGTCTTTGCGGGTACGCAGGAGCGAGTGGCGAGCCTGGGCGATGCCAGTAAGCGGATCGGCGATGTGATCGGGGTGATCTCAGAGATCGCCGAGCAGACCAACCTGCTTGCACTCAACGCCACGATAGAAGCGGCACGTGCAGGAGAACAAGGGCGCGGATTCGCGGTCGTCGCCGAAGAGGTGCGTAAGCTGGCCGACCGCACCGGTCAGGCGACTCAGCAAATAGCGGAGATGATCCACGGCGTGCAGAGCGAGACAGATAGCGTTTTCGCCTCGATAGAGGAAGGCAAACGCGAAGTGGAAGCCGGACTAGAACTGGCCGAGCAGGCCGGGAGCGCTTTCTCGGTGATCTTCGGCAATATGGATGAGACGACCCAGATGACCCAGCAGATCGCAGTGGCAAACGAAGAGCAGGAAGTAGTCAGTCGGCAGATCTCCGAGTCAACCGGTATCATTTCACGCGCCTCCAACGAAGCTGTTAGTGAAGTGTCGCTCATCCGTAGAACCACCAATGACTTAGGGGACAGTACACAGCGGCTGCACGTCTTGCTGAGCCGATTCACGCTGTCCTACCACGAGGCAACAGTATCGGCGGCCACCCCTCATAACTGACGTTGCAGCAACTAAAAAATCCCCCCAAGACTACTTGTCTCGGGGGGATTTACACATTTAGAGTGTGTGGGGGACTTAGAAGTCCATGCCACCCATTCCGCCCATGCCACCCATGTCAGGCGCACCGCCACCGTTGCCCTTCGGCTCCGGCTTGTCGGCGACGACGGCTTCGGTCGTCAGCAGGAGCGACGAGACCGAGGCGGCGTTTTCGAGGGCCGAGCGCGTGACCTTGGTCGGGTCGATGACGCCCTGCTCGAGCAGGTTGCCGTACTCCTCGGTCAGCGCGTTGAAACCGTAGTCTCCCTTGCCTTCCTTGACCTTCTGCACGATGATCGAGCCTTCGAGACCGGCGTTGATCGCGATCTGACGCATCGGCTCTTCGAGCGCGCGGCGGATGATCTGGACGCCCGTCTGCTGGTCGGCGTTGGTGACTTCGAAGCCGTCGAGAGCCGACAGCGCGCGCAGGTAGGCGACGCCGCCTCCCGGTACGATGCCTTCTTCGACAGCGGCGCGCGTGGCGTGGAGGGCATCCTCGACGCGGGCCTTCTTCTCTTTCATCTCCGGCTCCGTTGCGGCGCCGATCTGCAGGACGGCGACGCCGCCCGACAGCTTGGCGAGGCGCTCCTGGAGCTTCTCGCGGTCGTAGTCGCTCGTGGTCGACTCGATCTGCTGGCGGATCTGGTTGACGCGGGCGGTGATGTCCTCTTTCGAACCGGCACCGTCTACGACCGTCGTGTTGTCTTTGTCGATGACGACGCGCTTGGCTGTACCGAGGTAGTCCATCGTCGCGTTTTCCAAGCGGTATCCGCGCTCTTCGCTGACGACCGTCGCGCCCGTGAGCGTGGCGATGTCTTCGAGCATGGCTTTGCGGCGATCACCGAAGCCAGGTGCCTTGACAGCGGCGACGCGGAGGGTACCGCGCAGCTTGTTGACGACGAGCGTGGCGAGGGCTTCGCCTTCGATGTCTTCTGCAATGATGAGCAGCGGACGTCCGGCCTGAGCGACCTTCTCGAGGACCGGGAGGAGGTCCTTCATCGCCGAGATCTTCTTGTCGTGGATAAGCACGAGCGGGTCTTCGACGATCGCTTCCATCGTGTCCGGGTTGGTCACGAAGTAGGGCGAGAGGTAGCCGCGGTCGAACTGCATGCCTTCGACGACCGTGAGGTCCGTCTCCGTGCCTTTCGCTTCTTCGACCGTGATCACGCCGTCCTTGCCGACGCGCTCGAACGCTTCGGCGATCAGCTTACCGATCGTCTCGTCGTTGTTGGCCGAGATGGTCGCGACCTGGGCGATCTCGTTCTTGCTGTCGATCTCGCGGCTCTGCTCGCGCAGGTTGGCGACGATCTTCTCGACGGCTTTGTCGATGCCGCGCTTGAGGTCCATCGGGTTGGCGCCGGCCGTGACGTTCTTCAGTCCGGCGGTCATGATGGCCTGGGCGAGAACCGTAGCGGTCGTCGTGCCGTCACCGGCGACGTCGCTCGTCTTCGAGGCGACCTCTTTGACCATCTGCGCGCCGACGTTCTCGATCTTGTCTTCGAGTTCGATTTCCTTTGCGACGCTAACGCCGTCTTTGGTCACCGTGGGGGCGCCGAATTTCTTCTCGATGATGACGTTGCGGCCCTTGGGGCCGAGCGTCACCTTGACGGCGTTGGCGAGGGCATCGACGCCGCGCTTGAGTCCGGCGCGGGAGTCAGTGCCAAACGTAATGATTTTAGACATATGTCTGTATTACTTTTAAGTTGGGTGGGTGATAGTTCGACGTTAGCCCGGTTTTAGCGAGCACGCGTCGGGAGTGCGAATCGCAGTGCGATTTAGCCGATCACGCCGAGGATGTCGGACTCGCGCATGATCATGACGTCTTCGCCGTCGAGCTGCACTTCCGTTCCGGCGTACTTGCCGTAGAGAACCGTGTCGCCCTTTTTGACCGTCATGTCGATCTTGGTGCCGTTTTCGACCTTACCAGCGCCGACGGCGAGAACCGTTCCGCGCTGAGGCTTTTCCTTAGCCGTATCGGGGATGTAGAGGCCGCTTTGGGTTTTCTCTTCCGCAGCCTGGGGCTGGACGACGACGCGGTCGCCGAGGGGAGTGATGCTTGCCATCGGGGATGGTTAGTTTGTAAGTGTACGTGTCTTGGCACTCTCGGGGTGAGAGTGCTAAATGTACCAGGCGTATCGACGCGCTGTTCCACCGAAACGTCGCCTGAGTGCTCCTTTCGCCATTATGATTCGATGAACACCGATGCTCATTTGCCGCCTCGCGCCCTACTCCGCTTCCGGTGGATGGGAACGGCTACAGCGGGCGGACTGTGCGCATTGCTCCTGGTCGGTATCGTATCTCCCGTCCTGCTGCCAGATGAGTGGCGGATGCTCCCGATGGCGGTGTTCCACGCCTTCTGCCATCAGTTGGCCGATCGCTCCCCGCACGTCGACGGCATCCAACTGGCCGTGTGCTGGCGCTGCATGGGGTTTTACGCCGGATTGGTCGGCGGAGCGCTTCTACTGCCTCTCGTCGGCCGCGGCGACGCCTGGATCAACGGAAACGCCAAGTGGCTGCTCTTGGGCGCGTTGGTGATTATGGGAGCCGACTGGGCTGGTCCCCAGGTCGGCTATTGGGACAACACCTGGGCCTCACGCATGACGACGGGCCTGTTGTTGGGCACGGTCGCAGGCTACCTGTTCGCGCGCGCACTGGCGGTCGCATTCCGGGGCCAGCCGAAGTTCGATGAGTCGGCGTTCGAGCGAGAAGCGCCGATCCATCCGACACAAACGACGTAGTTTTTCGCATCCAGCACCCGCCCTATGCCGTCACCCACTCGATCTGTTGTTCTTGGCGCGTGCGTCAGCCTGATGCTGTTCGCGTTTTCGGGGTTGCCCGCTATCGGCGCTTGCGTACTGTGCATCGGCTTTTTATCTCCCGGTTTGGCGACGGTCTGGCACTACTCCAAAGCCGCCGACGGTCGACTGGCGGCGATGGATGGCGTGCGGCTAGGCGCTCAGTCGGGTCTGCTCGGATTTGCGATGTTGATCCTGCTCTCCACGCTGAGTTGGTTACTCTCCGGTCGTCCTGATCTGATGGGACCGGTGATAGAGCAAATGCAGGCAGACGAATCGGGACTGCTTGCTATCATCGTCGCGTCGGCCCCCGAGGGCGAAGATCCGATGGCCGAGTTTGAGTCGATGATGCGTTCTCCGCTGTTCGGTTTGCTATCGGCGCTGATGCTGGCGGGGTTGCTGTCGCTAGGAGGGGCTATCGGTGGGGCCCTTGGGTCAACTGTTTTCGGACGGACTGTATCCGACGACGAACTCTGACCGTAGGTTACGCCTCACCTCCTTCACCCTATTCCCATACTCGTATGCCCTCAAAGGTACCCTCAATTGCCGTTGGCGCGGCTGTCAGCGCCGTTCTCGCCCTGCTCACCAACGTCGTCAATGCCACTGCCGGGCAGGGCAATCAGGTGGTCGGGACACTAGTCGCCTGTTTGTGTTGTCTGGGCGCCGTCGGCTGCGGCGTGATCGCGGTGTATCACTACACGAACACGCACCACCTGACCATTAGCCCGGGATCCGGAGCTGGAATGGGCGCTGCCGCTGGATTCCTCGGCATGATCATCGCCAGCATTCTCGGGTACCTGTTGCAGTTCGTCGGAGTGCTCCCCACGGCTGCGGAAGCGTTGGCTATGGCGCGGGAGCAGATGATCGACGCAGGAATGCCCGATGACCAGATCGAAACGGCGTTGACGATGACCCGATATATGACGGGACCACTTGGTATCGTGGTTTCGTCCGTCGTAGGCGCTATTCTCGGCGCAATCGGTGGTGCCATCGGCGCGGCGATGTTCAAGAAAGGTGGCGACCCGATGCTGGTTGACGACACGATCTGAGCGACTCCGTCGCATGGATACAGAAGTGCCCGTCGAGAGTGATCTCGGCGGGCGCTTTTCTGGTCGGGTGCCTCAGCGCCGTTTGCTCTTGGGTGGGCCGAGGATTTCGGAAGCAATGATGGCTTCTCGCAATCGCTTCTTATCGCGTAGGAAGCGGACGCGGGATGGGCCCTTTTGCTGGTCGTGGGCGTGCTTCGTCGGACGCTTGGTGACTGCGCGAAACACCTCGCCGGTCGCTTCAAAGCGATCCTCTGCCGATTGTGGTCCGGCTGGGCGCTCGAGGCGTGCTTTCGAGACGGCTTTTCGCGAGAGGTCGCGTGCCTGGGGTATAGGGCGTGCGTTGGGGATAGATCCTCCTGACGGCAGCGAGGGCGGTTTGGGAAGTCGCTCCTGCCGAGGAAGCGGTGCCGGTTCTGGAATGGGCTCCGGCTCCGGGTCGAACTCGGCTTGCAGTGCTTCCGAGATGCGCTTGAGTGCGTCGCCGAGCGACTCGGGCGCTGCGGAGTCCGGTGTTTTGCGTTCGAGCCGCGTTTGTTGCGACGTATCGGCCTCGGGTAGCGGATGTTGACGCTCGTACTGCTCGGGCAGGGAAGGCGGCTCGGCTTGTTGCTGCTTCCGGCGCTGCTCCTGCTGCGCTTTCTTGGCGCGGTTGCTCATCGCACGTAGCAGAAACCAACCGGCGGCGACGAGGAGCGGAAAGAGTTCTTCCATGGGGCGGAGAGGGTGGAGGTCAGCCGTCGCGACGGGCGAGGTAGGCGCGTAGGGCAGTGCGGTAGCGTTCGGCCTTGGCGTTGTGCTCGGACAACGTACGGGAAAACTCGTGCGTCCCGTCGAGCGCAGGCGATGCTACGAAGTACAGGTCGTCGGTATCGTCTGGGTTGAGGACGGATCGCAGTGACGATGGCGACGGGTTCGTCAGTGGTCCGGGTGGCATGCCGTCGATGCGGTAGGTGTTGTAGGGATGGTCGAGTTCGTAATCGACGAAGAGCAAGCGGCGGCGGTTGCCTTCGCGTTCGAGCAGCCCATACTGCACCGTCGGGTCGGCCTGCAACCGCATGCCGATGCGCAGCCGGTTGAGATAGACGCCTGCGATGTGGCCGCGCTCGGGCTTGTGCTGGCTTTCCCACTCGACGATCGACGCAACGGTCGCCACCTCTATCGGCGATAGTGTTTCGGTCCCATCGCCGACGACGTCTTTGAATGCGTCGTACGCCTTGCGGATGATCGTTTGAGGCGAACTGAGCCAGAACGCGAAATAGGTT
>CAXBBB010000007.1:0-13835 GCA_963973615.1 uncultured Rhodothermales bacterium
GGGCGTAATCTCGACGCTCGTCAATATGGGCAAAGGCGCGCTGGCGGCTGGCTTGATCGCCCAACTTGACCTGGGCGACCTTCCCGCCTGGTCGTCCGAGTGGCCCAGCCTGATTCCGCTGCTCGCGGGTGTCTTCGCGATGATCGGCCACATGTATCCGATCTTCGCCGGGTTCAAGGGCGGCAAAGGCGTCAACACAGCAGCGGGCGTGCTACTGGCGGTTTCGCCCTATAACCTGCTAGCCGTACTCGTCGTTTTCCTTCTGCTTCTCAAAGTGACGCGCTACGTTAGTGTTGCGTCGCTGGTCGCGAGTGTGCTCTTTCCGACGTTGGTTGCCATTCGCCTGTTCGTATTCGACGATCCGGCAATGGACGTGCTGCTTCTCGCGGTCAGCACCATCATGGCGTCGGGTATCGTCTACGCCCACCGCACCAACATCCGGCGTCTACGCACCGGCGAAGAGGCCAAGATCAAATCGTTCAGGCCGGGCAAGGGATTGCGAGCCGAGGGCGAGCCGGATTGAGGAGCGTGGCACCGCACACGCGCTCGTTCGTATGATCTCCTCACTCTTACGTTTCAGATGACCCACGCAACGCCCGCCCCCCACGTCACGATTTTCGGTGCGGGCAGTTTTGGAACCGCGCTCGCTATTTCGCTGGCCAATCACGAGCAGCCGGTTACGCTCTACGCCCGAAGGGAGGAGCACGTCGAGCAGATGAGGACAACGCGTCGCAATCCGCGCTATCTCAAGACCGCGTCGATGCCCACGAGTATCCGTCTCACCTCTGATCTGGAAGAGGCTGCTCGTGCCGCCACGATGTGGGTGTTTTGCACACCTGCGCAGACGGTTCGGCAGGTCGCTGGAGAAGTCGCGCACCTGGCAACTAGTGAGCACATCGTCTACTCAGCCGCCAAAGGCATCGAAACGGGTACGCACCTGCGACCCAGCGAGGTGCTGGAAGCCGCCTTGCCGAATGTCCCCAAAGCGCGGTTAGGCGTGTTGTTTGGCCCGTCCCACGCCGAGGAAGTGGCGCAAGGTCAGCCGACGGCGCTCGTGGCGTCAGGCTACGACATGGAGTGCGTCCGTCGCGTTCAGGCAACATTCATGGCACCGACGCTACGCGTGTATTCCAATTCGGACGTCGTCGGTGTTGAGGTTGGCGGGTGCGTTAAGAATATCCTTGCGATAGCTGCTGGGATGTCCGACGGGATGGGCGGAGGTGATAACGCAAAAGCAGCCCTGGTGACGCGCGGCATCGCCGAAATCCGGCGGCTGGGAATGGCGCTGGGTGCACGACCGATGACGTTCGGCGGACTGACTGGTATCGGCGATCTGGTCGTGACGTGCATGAGCAGCCACAGCCGCAACCGCTACGTCGGCGAGCAAATCGGACGCGGACGCTCGCTTCAGGACATCCTGGACGAGATGCAGATGGTTGCCGAGGGCGTACCGACGACCGAATCGGTGCACGAATGGGCCCATGAGTTGGGGGTCGAGATGCCGCTCGTGTCTGCTGTCTACCACATTCTATTTGAAGCAAAGCACCCACAGCAGGCACTAATCGAGTTGATGACGCGCCAAGCACGGCACGAAGAGGAGTTATCGGACGTTCTGGGAGCGTGCTGATTTCTTCAGCCGACGCCTAGTTATTCCTTCCCTCCAACCACCGCCCGACCATGAACGCCCGCGACCTGAGCCGACTCGCCGCCATGGGAGAGGGGTTGACGTTGGAGTTCAAGCGCAAAGTGCCGCGTGCTGCTCGTCTGGCCAAAGAAGTAATCGCCCTCGCCAATACAGCAGGGGGGTATGTCCTGATCGGCGTTGACGACGACGGTACGGTCGTGGGGGTCCGAGACTCGTTCGAGGAGCAATACGCCCTCGCTGAAGCGGTCAACAGCCACATCAGTCCGGCGGTTAAGTTGCACGTCGAGCGCGTCGAGATCTCGCACCGGCGCGATGCCCTCGTTGTTCGAGTGCCACTCTCGGAACGGCGGCCGCACTACCTGGTCGAGGATGCCAACGTCGGCCGAGGAGCCGCTTACGTACGAGTTGACTCGATGTCGATAGAGGCTTCATCTGAAGCTATTGCCTTGATGCGGAGCGAGGGCGCGAGTGTGTCCTTCACGTTTGGAGAGGACGAGCAGCGGTTGATGCGGTACTTGGAAACGTACGGGCGCATCACCGTCCGACAGTTCGCGACTCTGTGCAACAGCGACACCGATACTGCTTCGACTGCGCTGGTGACGTTGACCCGTGCCCAGGTGCTCTATCACCACGTCGGACCCGGGGAAGACTATTTCTCGATGGCGCTGGCCGACGAGTAACAGCGCGGCACATAGGTACACATGCGAATGTGCATATCTTTCTCGGGCGCTGACGCACGATTGTCACCACCGATGACGATATTGAAGGTAGAAAAACGGCTCTCAGCCGTCGCCTTACACATACGTTGGATACCTGCTCATGCCCGTCGTCGACTCGATCGCTCTTCACGAGACCGCACAGACCCGCTACCTCAACTACGCGCTATCGGTCATCACGAGCCGAGCGTTGCCTGATCTGCGTGACGGATTGAAGCCCGTTCAGCGTCGCATCCTGTATGCGATGTTTACCAACCTAAGACTACTCCCCGAAGGTCGCTTTAGAAAGAGTGCGACCGTAGTTGGCGAGGTGATGGGGAAATACCATCCGCACGGTGATAGTGCGATTTACGAGGCGATGGTGCGAATGGCCCAGGACTTCTCGCTGCGGGCACCTCTGGTCGACGGGCATGGCAACTTCGGCTCGCTCGACGGCGATAATCCGGCGGCGATGCGCTACACCGAAGCCAAGTTGCGCCCCCTTGCCGTCGAGTTGCTGGGCGAGTTGCGCAAACAGACGGTCGCCTTCCGCCCGACGTTCGATGGCACGCTATCGGAACCGGTCGTGCTTCCGGCACGCTTTCCCAACCTGCTCGTTAATGGCGCGTCGGGAATCGCGGTCGGTATGGCGACGAACATTCCGCCGCACAACCTCGCGGAAGTCGTCGACGCCTGCATCCGACTCGTCGACAGCCCCAACGCCAAGCTCGAAACGCTCCTCGGCTATGTCAAGGGGCCGGACTTCCCGACGGGCGGGCGAATTCTGAACACAGCCGACGAGATCGCGGCGATCTACGAAACCGGTGAGGGGGCAGTCGAGATGCGGGGCGAGTACGTCCGCGAGGGCAAATACCTGGTGCTCACGTCGATTCCCTACGGCATGAGCAAAGCCGACCTGATCGAGAAAATTGCGGTCCACATTGCCGAAGAGAAAGTCCCGCAACTCATCGACATCCGCGACGAATCGACGGACGAAGTGCGGATCGTGCTCGAACTCAAGCGCGGCGCTAGCGCGGATGCGGCGATGGCCTATCTGTTCAAGCACACGCCGCTCCAGTCGCGTTTTCACGTCAACCTGACGTGCCTCGTGCCGACCGATAACCCGCAGATTTCGGCGCCGCAGAAGGTCGATCTGATCACGCTTCTGCGCGGCTTCCTCGACTTCCGCATGGAGGTGATCGTCGCACGGACGCAGTACGATCTGGACCAGTTGGAGCGGCGCATCCACATCCTGCGCGGACTCGAAGTCATCTTCGACGCGCTCGACGAGTGCATCAAGATCATCCGCTCGTCCAAGAACAAAGTCGACGCCGCTGGACGCTTAATGCATCGCTTCCAGATCGACGAGGAGCAAACCGATGCCATCCTCGAACTCAAACTGTACCGCCTCGCTCAACTCGAAATCAACCTCATCCGCAAGGAGTTGAACGAGAAGGAGGGGAGTGCCGCCGAACTGCGTCTGATCCTGTCGGACGAGGGCACGCGGTGGAAGATCATCAAGAAGGAGCTACGCGAGGTCAAGGCGGCATTCGGCGAGGCGCGGCGGACTGAGATCGCCGGTCCGGACCCGAGCCTGACGTTCAACGAGGAAGACTACATCGTCTCCGAGGACGTCCACGTGATCGTGACTCGCGACGGCTGGATCAAACGCCAGCGCAGCTACACGACGGTCGACGCCATCCGCGTCCGCGAAGGTGACAGCGTAGGATGGGTCCTTCCCGCTTCTACTCGTGCGACTATCGTATTCGTCACTTCGACGGGGCGTGTCTACTCGGCGAGGGGTGAAGCGCTGCCGTCGACGACTGGCCACGGCCACCCGATCCAGAAACTCTTCGATTTCGCGGACAGAGAAGAGATTGTCGGCGTCGTCTCGCTCGATCCCCGCATCTTGCCTGACGGAGTCCCAGATCCGGACCTGTCACCCCAACTATTCGAGGGGGACGGCTCGCCTATTCCGCTCGTCGGCCCCCACCTGCTCGCCTTAACCAGGGGCGGTCAGACGACGCGCATGGCCGTCGACGCATTCGCCGATCCGTCGAATAAGAATGGCCGCCTGCTGATGAAGCTGAGCAAGGGCGACGCTCTATGCTTCGCGGACATATCGGCGGGGGACGAAAACGTCTGCCTCGCCACGCGCGAAGGCGCCGCGCTCATCTTTCCCGCCGATCAGATTCCCGTCGTCAAAGGGCCCGGCAAAGGCGTCATCGCAGTTCGCCTGGACAAAGGCGATCGCGTGCTGGGCGGCGCCTTGTCTACCGCCGCCCGCGACGGACTCGAAGTCAAAACCAACCGAGGTCGGGATGAAACCGTCCGGACGACCAAGTTCGACGTCACCAACCGAGGCGGCAAGGGCAAGCGCATCATCACCAACGGCACACTCACGCTGGCTGAGCAGCCGCCCGTCGTCCGTACGCTGGAGGACTGACTCCTGCGCTTCCCACCGCATCCAGACCGAACAGTACGTGGCAACCCAACGCGCTTACCCTTCAACTGTCAATGCGAGGAGCGAAGCGTCTCAACGCGTAGCGATGTGGCAATCTCAGACAGCGTTCCATCCGCACGGGATCGCCACGGCCTACGTCCTCGCGATGACAGCGTTGAGCAGGGGGCACCAATGGGGGCAAAGCTCGTCACGCCCGCCTGCACACGCGACAAACGACACGCATACACTAACGACATACGCATATGGAAACCGCCACTTATTCGGGCGCCGACATTCAGGTCCTCGAAGGCCTAGAGCCCGTCCGCAAGCGCCCTGGCATGTATATCGGCGGGACTGGAAAGCCCGGCCTGCACCACCTGCTCTGGGAGATCGTCGATAACTCGGTAGACGAGGCGACGAATGGGTACGCGTCAAGCATCGAAGTCACGCTGCACAAGGATGGGCGCAGTATGAGCGTGTCCGACAACGGGCGCGGGATTCCGGTCGATATGCACCCCGTAAAGAAGATCCCGACGCTTGAACTAATCCTGACGACGCTGCACGCCGGGGGCAAGTTCGATGGCGCTAGCTACGTCACGTCGGGAGGACTGCACGGCGTCGGCTCGTCGGTCGTCAACGCGTTGTCTGAGTCGCTGATCGCTACGGTCAAGCGCGACGGCAAAACGTACGAACAGCGCTTCGAGCGCGGACGGACAGCAACCAAGCTCAAAACCGTCAGCACCAACTCGCGCGGGACTGGCACGACCATTTTCTTTCGCCCTGACGCCGATATCTTCGAAACGGTCGACTTCGACGCCGAACTCATCGCGTCGACGCTCGAAATCAAGACCTATCTGAACCGCAGCCTCAAAATCGTTTTCAAAGACGAGAAGGCAGGGACGCGGCAGGAGTTTGTCCACGAAGGCGGCATCAACGAGTTTTTGGAGGCGCTGATCAAGGCCGACAATGCCCGAGCGGTTCAGCCCGAGACGTTTGCCATCGCCCAACCCGAACTCGTCGACGGCGCGCGTATCGAGGTGGCGATGAAGTGGACCGAAGCGCCGCGCGAGACGATGAAGTCGTTCGTCAACGGCATCCCGACGCGCGATGGGGGTACGCACGAGCAAGGCATGAAAGACGCGGTCCGCAGCGCCGTGAGGGCGTACATGGACACGCACGAGTTGCTGCCCAAAAAGCTCGACGTAACGAGCGACGACATCCGCGAAGGGCTGTTCATCATCCTGAACCTGTTCATGGTCGACCCGCAGTTTCAGGGTCAGACCAAGGACCGACTCAACAACCCCGAAGCGCGCGCTCTGGTCGCATCTGCGGTTCGGATCGAGTTGGAGCAGTACCTCAACGCCCATCCGACGACCGGTGAAGCGATTGCGACGCGCGTCATTCAGTCGGCCAGAGCGCGTCAGGCGTCGCGGGCGGCGGCGCGCCAGGTGCGTCGGAAGTCGGCGGTCAGTCACCGCCTCAACCTGCCCGGAAAACTGAGCGATTGCGCATCGACTGATCCGTCGCTGAGCGAATTGTTTATCGTCGAGGGCGACTCGGCTGGGGGATCGGCCAAGCAGGGGCGCGACCGGGTCCATCAAGCCATTCTTCCACTCAGAGGCAAAGTGCTCAATGCGGAGCAGGCGACGACGAGCAAGGTGATGGCTAACAAGGAGCTGTCGAACATTGTCCAGGCGCTAGGCTGCGGGTTGGGTGAGTCGATGGACCTGGAGCGGCTGCGCTACCACAAGATCATTTTGCTGATGGACGCCGACAGCGACGGTCACCACATCTGCACGCTGCTGCTGACGTTCCTCTACCGCTACATGCGTCCGCTGATCGACGCGGGGTACGTCTACATCGCTCAGCCGCCACTCTACCGCGTCGACGCTGGAAAAGAGACGTTTTGGGCCCTCGACGACGGCGATCGCGCCAAGATCGAAGCGAAACTCAACGCTCGAAAGCGTCCGCCGAAGATCGAATTGCAGCGCTTCAAAGGCCTGGGTGAGATGATGCCAAAGACGCTCTACGAAACCACACTCGATCCCGAAAAGCGCCATCTGCTGCAAGTCGACATCCCTGCCACGCAGCGTCTGATGACTGAAAACGTGATGTCCGACCTGATGGGCAAAGACGCCAGTGCCCGCTATCGCTTCATCATGGAGCGCAGTACAGAAGCCGACGACCTCGATGTCTGACACCTTTAGCGCTGTAATAGCTCAGCATCCTCTAAAGTCACACCTCCATCCTTGAGGCTTTACATCGGAATGACGATCAGGATCACCGCTCTTTCGACCGTGCAATCGTAACGACGGCGGCGAGGATGAGCAAAGCTCCTACAAGGCTCCATACGTCGGGCAGATCGCCGAAGAGTAGGGCGCCCCATCCGGCGGCGAAGAGCACCTGAGCATAGCCGACCGTCGATGCGCGACCGGCCTTTTCTTGAGCGAGTCCGCGTGTCAGAAAGATCTGACCGAGTTGGGTGAAGACAGCAATCAGGCCGAGCAAGCCCCACTCGGCCAGCGTCGGCGCGACGTAGTTGCCGAGTACGAGGAGTAAGGCGAGCGGCGCGCTTACGAGTGGGAAATAGAGCACGATCACCATGCGATGCTCGGTCTCGACGAGTTTGCGCACGCTGATGTAAGCCAGCGACGAAAGCAGCGCTGCCGTCAGGCCCAGTCCGACGCCGACTGGATCAAGCGCATCGCCGACGCCGAAGAGCAGCGCGGGCTTTGCGACAAAAACTAGCCCGCAGAAGGCGACGGCGAGAGCTAGAAGGCTCGCTCGACCGACGCGCTCGCCTAAAATCGGAACTGCGAGCACGGTCACGAAGATCGGGTTCATGTACTGGATCAGCGTGGCTTCTGCCAGTGGCAAACGCGGAAGCGCCGAGTACAGGCACAGCAATGCACCGAAGCCGAGCAGTCCCCTCAGAGCGAGCAGTCCCTGGCGGTTGCCACGCGGCGAGATACCGGCTTGATACAGAAACGCGTAGGTGGCTACGATGGCAAACAGCGTCCGCACGAGTACGATCTGCGCGGCTGGAATACGACCCCCGAGATACTTGGCACTCGCTACCATGACGCTGAACGACGCTGCCGAGAGGAGCATATCTCGGATGCCGGGAGAAATCAGGGGCACGAGCAGTCGCGTCAGGTGAGACCGCAGGGTAGGGGGGATGCTGAGCTTGGGAGGTCAAGCGTTAGTGAAACGGAACCGCGCCGAAGAGCCGCCGTCAAAAGTCGCCTGTCTCGGTAGCTCAGTTGGCAGAGCAGCTGACTCTTAATCAGCGGGTCGTAGGTTCGAGCCCTACCCGGGACACTTTTCGCCGAACGGCCTTTTGGGGTCGGTCGGCGTTCCCATTTTCTGCCTTCTCCCTTTCTGTCCCCCCACTATGACCAAAACCGAACTCGATACCTATTGGAATGCGGGTCTCACTTATGCTGCGTATCAGGCAGAGTGGGAGCGCCAGCTAACAGAAAAGCCTGCCGACAAAGAGGCGCGTAAAATGCAGCACTATCGCCGCTACAACGCAGAGCGTACCCAGATGGTGGAGGCCGAGTTCGTCCCCTCAGACGAAACGGTCGCGGCGATGGCGTCGATTAGCCGAGCGCAAAAGTGGCTGGTGCTGACCGAAGATTGGTGCGGCGACTCGGCGGTTTTGCTGCCCGTCGCTGAGCGGATCGCCCGCGATGCGGAGCAGGTCGACTTGCGTATCCTACCGCGCGACGAGCATCTTGATCTGATGGATCAGTACCTGACCAACGGGGGACGCAGCATTCCCAAGTTGATCGCCATGGATGCCGAGACGGGCGAGGAGTTGTTTACCTGGGGGCCTCGCTCCGACGCAGCCGCCGCCAAGTTTCTCGAACTCAAAGCTACGGGGATTGAGAAGCCGCAGGTCGTCGCCGGATTGGTCGACTGGTATGCAGAGGGCGGATGGAAGACCGCAGAGTCGGAACTGGCGATGTTGATGGAGGCAAATCGGCGCGGTTGAAAGGGGGCTGTAATCTCTCCCCCGACTTGGCCATAGCCGATGTGCCGAGCCGCGTCGTAGACGTATTCTGATCTCCCCTTTATTACACCCTACCGCCCCGACATGGCCGAAACCGACGAATGGACGATCCATCACGATCTCGCGCTTATTTTCTGGTATCTGCTCTATTCGCAGAACCGCACGAACTCCGACCGCGAGCAGCAAATCCTCGTCGAGACCCTCCAGGGCTGGAACGGTGCTCCTGAGGAGGACGATGCGCTCAAGGAAATCGTCCTCGAAGCGCTCGCCGTCTATTCAGACCAGGAAGAGCGCGGAAACGCGATCACCGAAGCGCTGCGCCACCTCTACGAAAAACTGACGCTCGACGAGCGGCACCGGGCTATCGAAAGCGCGCTCCGAATTGCCGAAGCCGATGGGTTGCTCGTACTCACCGAACGCCGCGTGCTCCAGCGTATCGCAGATGCGTGGGAGGTCGACCGCTACGCACAGGCGCTGATCAACATCACCCGTCCCCAGGAGGACGACTGGTCGTCGATGCACGACATTGGCGCACTGTATGTGATCCTCGCTCACAGCACCGATAACAAGATCAGCAGCGGCGAGATTGCGACGATGGTGCAGCGGCTGATGGCATGGGCGCCCAAGCTGGAAGAAGAGGACATCCGTGTCGTGCTTCGCCAGGTCGTCAAGTGGTACGGCACATCGCCCGATCAGCAAGCCTTGAGCCAGGTCGTTCGCTCGGTGCGCGAAAACATGTCGGCCGTACAACGGGTGATGGTGATGAGTGACCTCTACGAAATCGCCCGCGCCGATGGCGAGATGCTCGAAGAGGAGCGCGAAATGCTCGCTACGTTCATGCGCTCGCTGGACGTGACCCTAAGCGGTGACGAGCAGAAAGCGCAGTCGGTGGGCTGACTGAGACGAATCGAGGTTTGCCTCTCTACCTCCAATAAGGTCATTCTGAGCCTGTCGAATGGATCTCTGTGCAAACGACGGGGATCGTTCTACAGGCTCAGGATGATGCCCAGAGGAGCGCGAGAGAAGCTGTTGAGTTCGGCCGATTCCCCATTATCCGTCGATCGGCGGCGGTGAGTCGGCGTGGCGTGGGCGCTCGGACGCTTGGCCTTGCCATTCGGGTTCGACGGTCGGCGCGTCGGAAAAGCCGTTTCCCGACAGCCCGATACCATAGATCCCAAGCGAACCCTTTTTCTGCGCTTTGTCGATACTGCGTTTGATCGCCTTCCGGATCAGCGCGCGCGTAGGGGGGAGAAGTCCGCTGAAGCCGATAAGGTCCGTCAGAATGCCGGGTGTGACGAGCAGCGCTCCGGCGACGAGGATGATGGCGCCGTTGAGCAACTCGTCACCGGGAAGTCTGCCGGTTGCGAATCGGTCTTTGATGTTCTTCCACGCGGCGCTACCCTCGCGCTTGACGAGCAGCGTACCAAGGATACCTGTCCCGAGCAGCAGAGACATCGTGATCCATATGTTTTCGACCCAGCCGTGAAAGCGGAGCAGCAGCGTCAGTTCGATGACGGGCAGCACGATGAAGAGAAGCAGCAGGCGAGAAATCCATTTCATAGGCACGGGGTACGGAGCCATGCGTACGACGGGTTCACCTGGCAGATTCCACTCCGATGACAGATCACCCAATGGCCGACACTCCCCCCCGCGTTGCCGTTATTGGAGCTGGGTTGTCGGGCGTCGGCGTGGCTCATGCTCTCCACGCATCGGGTTTTGGATGCCTACTCTTCGAGAAGAGCCGGGGCGCGGGGGGGCGAGCGGCGTCAAGGCGGCGCAACGGGTTTGCCTACGACTTCGGGGCCAACTTCTTCGGTCCTGAGCCTTCGGAAGCCTTCGATTTGCTATGTCAGACGCTCGGGGACGAATTGATCGAACTGCAAGGCGACGTGTGGACATTTGACCGAGAGGGGACGCTGTCGCCTGGAAGTCCTGAGCGGCAACACGCACGCTACTCGGCGCGAGGTGGGGTAAACCGGGCAGCCAAGTCGGTGCTAGCCGATGCTCCGAGCGCGATCTTGATCACCTCAAAACGCATCGAACGCATCCACGGTCGCAGGGGAAGCTGGATGCTGACGTGCGACATGGGCGAGGAGCATGGGCCGTTCGCTGCCGTCGTCGTCACGGCTCCTGCCCCCCAAGCGTCACCCCTCGTCGCAGACGCGATTCCCGCTCTTGCCGACTCCCTTACACAGGTTGGCTACGATGCGCAGTTTTCGATAGCGCTCGCCCTAGTCGAGCCAGTGCCCATAGAACCGGCCGTTGGCGCGTTGCTGAACGCAGATCGCGAGCATCCGATCGCATGGATCACCGTCGAGGAGCGTAAGCCCGATCATGCACCCAGTGGAAGCGGGTTACTCGTTGTGCAGATGTCGCCTGCTTGGACCCAAGCGCACTACGAGGCGGCCAAGGAGTCTATCGCGGCGATGGCGCAGGCGTACGTCGAAAAGCTGCTTGGCGCTAGGATATGCGCTGAATGGTCTGACGTGCAGCGCTGGCGGTATGCGCTGCCTACGTCGGCCCTCGACTCGGCGGCGGCAGACAAAGCTGAGTCATCCGGACTATTCGTTGCCGGAGACGCTCGTATCGGGAAAGGCCGCGCTACGTCAGCGCTCCACAATGGGATGGTGACGGGGCGGCGTGTCGCGGCCTATCTCCAATCAGCGTAGGTCAGCCGGGCGAGTTGCAGAACACGTGCGTGACGTACAGCATTTCGCCGTCACCATAAGCAGCGCCCATCCCGTGCAGTTTTGCTGACGGACGCAGCAGGTTCGCGCGGTGGCCCGGACTATTGAGCCAGCCCTGCGCTGTCTGATCGGCAATGGCGGTGGGAGAGGGCCACTCGTAGGTGCGCGTCGCTGTGCCATTGGATGACGTAACGGTGCGCTGAGTCGCCGACATCTGATACAGATTCTCGCTCAGGCCCGCCGAACGGGAGTCGGTCAGCACGAGGCAGTCGATACCGGCGGCTTCGGCGCGGTCGAACGGCGACTGGCCTTCCGGGGAGACGTGGTCGAAATATCCGCGCAGTGCCATGTCCGCGCTATGCTCCTGAGCGATGCGCTCGAGTAGGGCGTTGCGCGTCAGTGTGCTCAGTCCCTTCTCTCGCCGCGTCGCGTTCATTTGGTCGTAAAGCGACGACACGACCGCCGATCCGCTCGGTCGCGCGGCAAC
Source organism: uncultured Rhodothermales bacterium (assembly GCA_963973615.1). GTDB lineage: Bacteria > Bacteroidota > Rhodothermia > Rhodothermales > BA12 > CAXBBB01. Next base: position 11,973 of record CAXBBB010000007.1, read on the forward strand.
ACCGTCGGGAGACGCGGGCAGGGTCCGGTTGGTACCTTCGGGCCGCTCGTCAGTGGGGGTGCGGAGCCGGTCGGCGCTGGGCACCGAGCAGGCCGAAAGCGAGAGGAGAATGAGAGCGAGGAGGCTACGCACGGGCATGGTCGAGAAGGTCGGCGACGATGCGGTCGGGGGTGACGGCGTCCGCGTCGGCAGTGAAGTTGAGGACGATGCGATGGCGCAAGACCGCAGGCGCGAGGGCGCGCAGGTCGGCACGAGTCGGGACGAGGTCGCCCCGCATGGCAGCCCGAGCTTTGGCAGCGCGGATCAGGTTCTGCGATGCGCGCGGTCCGGCTCCGAAGTTGAGATACTGCCGTGTGACGTCGGGCGCGTCCGGTCCGGGGCGGGTGCTACGAACGAGTTCGACGGCGTAGCGAACCAAGTGCTCAGGAACGGGGATGTTGTCGACGAAGCGCTGATAAAGGCGAACGCGCTCCGCGTCGAGAATGGGCCGCACGTCGCCGGTTTCGCCGCTCGTCGTCGTTTGCACGACACGCACTTCGTCCTCGTACGACGGATACGTCAGCCGGACGTTGAGCATGAAGCGGTCGAGTTGGGCCTCGGGAAGGGGATAGGTGCCTTCCTGCTCGATGGGGTTCTGCGTGGCGAGCACGAAAAACGGCGCGTCGAGTTTGAACGTCTGACCGCTGGCCGTCACTTCGCGCTCTTGCATCGCCTGTAGGAGCGCGGCTTGCGTTTTAGGCGGCGTTCGGTTGATCTCGTCTGCGAGCAGGACGTTGGCGAACAGCGGTCCTTTTACAAACGTCAGCCGACGGCGTCCGGTCTGGGGATCTTCTTCTAGCACGTCCGTACCGGTAATGTCCGAAGGCATCAGGTCGGGCGTGAACTGAATACGTCCGAAGTCGAGGTGCAGTGCCTGGGCGAGCGTCTGGATCAGCAGCGTCTTTGCCAGTCCGGGAACGCCGACGAGAAGCACGTGACCGCGGGCAAACAGCCCGATCAACAGGCTGTCGATGGCGTCTTCCTGCCCGACAATGCGCGTGTGAACGGCGGCGCGGAGGCGGGCGATGTCGGACGCGAAGGCGTCGAGTGTGGCGGGATCGTCGGGTGAGAGATCAGCCATATCAGCGCAGGGAGGCAGTCGTCGAGCGCATCAGCTCTTCGCCCTTGCCTCGATACTCAACGTAGACGTCGCGCGCGAGTCGGTCGACCCATGCCTGCAACTCGCGCGTCTGCTTGTCACGCAGGGCGATCTGTTCGAGTTGTTCGTAGTCCTGAGTAAAGTTGATGCGGTGCTCGGGCGTTCGGCGTTGCAAGAGGACGATGTGGTAGGCTTTGCGTCCGTTGAGCAGCGTTACGGCAGCCGGTTCGGACACGTCGCCGACTTCGAGGCCAGAAAGCGTCGCCTGCCACTCAGCGCCCAATGCTTCGATGGGCAGATCGCGCTGCTGCGTCTGAGACCTAGGAGCTGTGACGCGACCGCCCTGGCTGGCTGAGTTTACGTCCTGACTGTGGCGCTTCGCCATCGCCTCGAACGGTTTATCATAGGTAAGGAGGGAGTCGCGAACCATTTCGAGATGTTCGATGGCAGCCGTCGGATCGGCGCTGGCCTCGTTGACCTTGATCAGGACGTGATTGAAGTCTACCACATCGCCGCGTCGTTCGTTCAGGCGCAAGATGTGGTAGCCGAACGCGGTCTGGAACGGCTGGGACAACTCACCGGGCGTGGCGCGCGCGGCGACGGCGGCAAACTCGGGGACGAGCTGTCCGAGCTGAATGTCAGCGATCCGTCCCCCTTCGCGCGCCGACACTACGTCGTCCGAAAACTGACGTGCCATGTCTTCGAGCGTTGCGCCACCGGTCAGG
>CAXBBB010000008.1:0-13495 GCA_963973615.1 uncultured Rhodothermales bacterium
CGACCTGTGGCCAGAGCACGAGCACGTCAAGCGCATCGCCCTGCACGCTGGGGCCCAGAGAGATGCTGGGCGCGGCTGCGCCGTCCGTGTCGGTCAGCGATGCTCGCACCGTTGCTCCGGAGGCTACGATTACCGACCCCGGTACCTCATTGCCATCGAACCGCGCGGGCTGCGCTGCCTGATTGCGGATCACACACGAAATGGTATGTGCGCCCGTCCAGGCGGAAAGAGGCAGCGTGAGCTTGACGCGGTTGGTGCCGCTTCCGGCGGGCACTTGAATGCGCGTAGCCGTGGCAGCAGGATAGCCGGGGATGGTTAGCCCCTGAGTGATCGTCACGTCGGCTGCGCCGATCACTGTCCAGCCCTCGAACTTTTGCTTTGTGCCCGGTACAAGGTTGGTGCGCTGAGCGTCGAGGAGCAGAGCCGGACGGCCTGCTTCGCTGACGATGCGCATCTCCCCAGCGGCGTAACTGCGGTAGTTCCCCGTCACGAAGGAGCGCGCGTAGCGTGACGAGGGGCTGGAGAACGTGAACGGCAGGCTGCTGATCAGCCCTTCGGGCGTCACCTCAGCTTTCAGGATGATGCCGGCTGCCCCGGCTAGTACCTCCCAAACTCTGCCCACCATCATTGGGGGCGCGCTGTCATAGTGTCCCGTGAGGGTGATCTTGTAGTTGCGGCTACGCCCCTGCTCGGGTGGCAATTCGCGCGGAGGAGTCTCTGTGAGCGTTGCCGACGCGGAGGCGACCCAGTGCACGTTCTCGCTCGTAAACCACACTGCGCCCAGCGCCGCGTATTCGTGGGCGGGCACGAGAGCCCAGGCTCGCTCTTCAACCCGGCTGACGCCGCCGCGAAGCCCCAGGCCCACACCGCCCTCGGGCGCGATGCAGCCCGCCGATACCTCCGCCAGTTTGGTGACGGTGGTGTTGTGCGCTTCGATTTCGGCGACCGGCGAGGCGCCGATGCTGTACGTCTGGCCCACGCGCGGGGTATCGCCTACCAGGTCGTCGCCGCCCGTCGAGAAAGCGACAGAGGAGCGGAGCGCGAGCGATCCTGCGCCGATCTCGTCCCACTCCGAGGCGGGAGTGGTGAGAGAGGGCGCCGACAGAGCGACGATGGGGCCGATAGGGTGCAGGTATGAGGACATAGGTCAGTCCGCAGGTGCGGGGTCGAGGTCGGTGAGGTAGGTGGCGGCCGAGCGCAGCGCGTCGTAGCGATCGTCGTAGGTGGCGGCGGGAGCGTCGGTGGCGCGTCCGAGGGGGTGGGCCATGAGAGCGCCGGGCACGCTGAGCGTGCGGCCCACGAGGGCCTTAGCAACGAGCGCGTGGAGCCGGTCGATCTGAGCGCGGGCGTCGTATCCGCGCGTATCCACGTCGACGCTGGCGAGCACGTGGACCTTGACGTAGCAGCGCCTGCGACCGATGGGCGAGGACTTCTCGCCGTAGGGGTTGTGCGGTTCGCGTACGAGGATGCAGGCTTCCGGCACCTTGCGTCCCAGGTCACCGGCTGGCAGTTCGTGGGGGAGTATGCGAGATTCCGCATTGGCCTCCCCGATCAGCGGCACGGCCACCAGGTCGGGGAAGGCGCGCAGGAAGTCCGTCACCGACGACACGAGGGCGGCGGTGGAAGGGAGCGGTGCGATTTCGGGGAGGTACTGCATTACAGATCCCCCGCTTTGTAGGCGTCGAGCGCCGCGTTCACGTTGCGCTCGATCGACTCCTGAGCGTGCCCGCCCGCTTCCAGGCCGGAGAGCACCCAGTAGTCTTCCAGTGATTCGAGCGCTTCGGCGTATTCCGCCGTGTTGCTCAGTTCGAGCACGGCCAATTCGTCCGTTTCCATCGTCGCCTCGTGCCCGAACGAATTGGCGAGTAGGCCGGTGTCGGTAGCCCAGTGGCCCGGCGTGGCCGCGCGGTTGCCCTCGCCCTTGCGTACCGGCGGGCGCATCTGCTCCGTCGGCGACCTGGCAAACTCCACGAGTTCGAAGCCCGCCGCATCCAGACCACCGAGCACAGCCGACTCCGCGCCCGCGAAATCGCGTTCGAGCTCAAGCAGGAAAGTGTCGAGGTTGTCGGTCATGACGGAGTGTTATAGCAGGTTGCTACTCGGCGGGTGGAGGAGAGGAGGTGCGGGAGGCGTCGGGGGTGAGGAAGACCACGAGGCCGGTGCGCTGCGTGCCCGTGACGGTGTGGCTCTCGACGCCGCTCGCGTACGTGATCTCGCAGGTGTCGCCTGGGTAGACGCGCGCCCATCCGCTCTCTCTGGGGAGGAAGACCATCACGGTGCCCTTGGTCACCGCCTCGTCGCCCTCGGCGTAGCGCGCGATCGTTGCTGCGTCGTCCACCACGTCCGCGCGTTCGGTGAGCACGATTTCGGTCACCTTGCCGGTCATGGCTCCGGTGACCGGATCCCACTCTCCCTCGTCGAGGGGGCGGGTGAAGTGGCAGAGGACGCGGCTCATGATCGGTCAGCGAAGGGAGGTGAGGATGCCCCACCCAGCGGCGGGATCGGTGGCGGGTTCGGGCGTGGGCGTCGAGGTGAGCAGCGGAATGAGGCGTTCGAGTAGGAGGGCGGCAGCGGGAGCGATGAGCGACCAGTCGCGGTAGTTGCGCGAGATCGGGCCGGTCACCTTGCGGTCGAGGAAATAGCCCTCGTCGGCAAACGCCACCTGCCAGTTGACCTGTTCGACCACGATCAGCCGCGCGTTCGGCATCTCGGCGGCGGGCACCACGTCGGCCGTCAGCGCGAGCTTGATCTCGGCGGCGTCGACGTGCGCGGTCAGGTCTTCGGCATCGAGCGCGCGAGCGTCCCCGCTGAGAAGCCGGTGATCCGAGATGCCCGTGAACGTCGCCATCGGCTTAGTCCTCCTTCTCTACGATCAGTTCAGCGTCGATGAGCCGCTTGAAGGTCTGCTCTCGCGCCTTCTCGTCCTTGATGGTCAGCAGGTGCTTCATCAGGCCGATCTCGTCGCCCTTGCGGAAGGCGTTGCCGCCGCCGGTGATCGAGCCGACGATGCGAAACGGCGCTTTCTCGGGCAACTGGTCACCCTCAGCTTCGGCATCTCGGGCTTCGACGGCGGCGCGCACGTCGCCCAGTTCGATGCGACCATTCTCACCGCTGCCGGTGACGGTATTCAGGTCGATCTTGTTGTCTTCGGCGTGCTTGACGGCGGGGGCTGTTGCGTTGGGCGTGTTTTCGGCCATGACGGTGCGTGTGTTGGGGAAGGAGGGGAGCGGAGTGCTCTGGACGCTGCCCCGCTCGTCGAGGGAGGCAGCGCGCAGGGCATTCAGGCGGCACGTCGCGCCTGTCCGCGCGGTGGTGCTTTCTGAACAGGGCCGGGCGGCAGGGACGAGAGCGTCGGCGGCTCGGGGGCCAGCAGGACCGGTTTGGGGCCGCGTGGCGCCGGGATCTGCGGAAGCCGGGGATCGAGCATGCTCGCGCCCATGGTGGCAGCGGGCGCTGGCGATGCCGCGCCGTCCGGCTCGAACGAGGTGAGCGGGGCGATGGCAGCGGGGAGCGCCGCGTCAGTGGCAGCCTGCACGAGGGCCGCGCCAATCTCGGGCGGTACGGTAGCCTGCTGGGGCGTGGCGAAGGCTGCCAGGAGCAGCACGAGGAGGAAGAGGACTCGCATGGGTTGGGTGGGTGATATGGGGAGGAGGGAGGCTCTTCACGCCGCCGGTAACGGTTGGACTACCGGCGGCGCAAGGAGCAGCGATGCCTAGCTGATGCCGGTGTTGACGACAAAGACGTTGCGCTCGATGGGCCAGGCGTAGGCGTTGAGCTGCGTCTCGACCGAGAGGTTTTTGCCTCCGTTCTCGCCTTCGTAGAAGACGGCGACGTCGTCCTGGGTGATCTTGGCCTCGGGCACCTGAGCCGCGAGTTGACGGGCGCGCACGATCGTGGCATAGCGGCTCTCGCCCACGTAGATACCGTCGGGAATGACGGCGACGTGCGACTCGGGCCAGTAGCGCACCTGCGTGCCGTCTTCGGCGTGGTAGAACGTGTCGTCGGTCACGAAACCGAAGCGTCCCAGACCCAAACGGCTCTTGACCATGTCGATCAGCGTGTCGACGCCAGGCTGCTCGTTCGGGTTGAGGATGCTACGGGGAGCGTCCGCCTGAATGTGTCCGAGCGCCTTGGTCGATAGCTTAAGTCCGACTGCGTTCGTGCCCGCGAGAATGGATCGGCGCACAAACGCTACCATTTCCTCGTAGGCGTTGACGCCTGCATCGCTCCATGCCGTGACAGCGGTCTCGAAGCGGTTCGCGTCAAAGCCGAGCGTAATCGTGGCTTCCTGCTTACGCTGGTTGCGCACGTAGATGCGGCCGTAGAGCCACGCCTCGACCGCCTGCTTCTGCTGCAGACGCTTGGCGGCCTTGACGTAGTTGTCGACCTTCGTGCTGATCTGCTGTCCGAGCGTGCCCTGGACGTAGACCTCGACGTTGCCGTTGTACAGTTCGTACAGATCCTGCATCTCCTCCTCTCCGATCTCGAAGTGGTTGGCGATGGGCAGGAACGAGGCTTCGAGCAGCGAGCCGAAGTATTCGGGCAGATCGACGCCGCGCGTTCCCCAGGCCCGGTGGTTGGCGATGGGGCGGAAATCGACCTGGCTCAACTCCTTGACCTTCATCGACGCTCCGGGCGTGCGGCGGAAGAAGGTCTCGAAGGTGAGTCGGTCGGGGTTGGCTTGGGCGAGCGCCTGAGCGCGTACGGTGAGTTCGGCGGCGGTGAGGCCTTTCGCCGTCGTCACCCAGTGGAGAGGAGTGGGCATAGCGGAGGGGGTGCAAGAGGGAGCGTTCGGTCAGCAGCACCCGCCGGAGATCATCCTCCGGCGAGCACGTCGGACGGATCAAAAGAGGACGAACTTGTTGTTGGCGGCGATGGCGGCCAACTCGTTCGCGTTGAGGACGCGGCCCACGTTCCACTCGATGTTCGACTGGATGACGGTGCCCTCAGTGACGAGGCCGACGTCCTGGTTAGGCGAGGCGTCGAGCTGGGCATCGGTGTTGCCCTCAGCGATCTTGGTGACGTTGGGCACTAGGTACTTGACCGTCTGGCCCGCGTCGAAGATGGGCTGCAGGTTGGCCTGGAGTGGCGTGCCAGCCTTGAGGTAGCCGTCGGCATCGACAAAGCTGGAGCCCTTGAAGTTGGACGGGTCGATGCGCAGAGGAAGCGGTACCGGCACGGCTCCGTACCAGATCGACCGGTAGAAGCTGCCGCCGGGCTTGCTCGTCACGGCGACGTAGCCGAGCAGGGTGCCCGTGCCTACGAGCGATGCGGTGGCTCCGTCCACAAACGCGAAGAGCGCGATGCAGACGAGCAGGAGGAATACGGGGAGGTAGCGCATGGACGCAGGGGAGTTGAGGAAGGGAAGTCGCTGGAAATGGACCGGGACGGCGATGCGTCCTTGGTCTGACGGGGCGACCCCTGCTCTTCTCTGCCTGCCGCTCTGGCACCGATAGGACCGATAACGGTCCCTGCGGTGCTACCGGATACCGAGGCTCGCTTCGGTCGCTGCCAGGTCCTGTGCGGGTACCTGGTTTTTGACCTGATTGCGAATGGCGTCGAAATCCGAACCCGAAGCGTCACTTCCACCTGATCCATTGCCGCCGCCGGGACCGGCGTTGGTGGTGGACTTGATGTAGGTGGGATCGACCGATTTGATGGCTTCCTCGCCCAGCGTCTGACCGGCCGAGAGGCCCGCCGCGACGGAAATGGGCGTGGCTCCATCGGGGCCGTAGACGGTGACGCTGCCCGCAGTGTCCACCTTGATCCGTCCGGCGTCGACTAGCTCCTGCGCCTTGTATTTGGCGATGAGCTTGTCGACTCCTTTGGAGACGAGGTGAGCGGCGACGGCGTCGCGCTCGGCGGCGAGCGTAGAGGCATTCAGCTTGTTCTGAACCTCTAGCACGTCGGCTTTGCGCTTGTTTTCGGCCTCGGTCAGCTTCTGTTCGTATTCCTGACGCACTTTTTCGGCATCGGGATTGCCCTCGCGCAGCTTGGCGACCTCGGCTTCTTTGGCCGTGATCTGCTGCTGCAGCGACGTTTTCTCGCGTTCGAGCGTGGCTTTCTCGGCGTCGGCCCGTTCAGAGCCTGCCTTGAATCCCTGCCTGTTGACGTGCTCGCGTAGCTCCTGGGGGAGCTTTCCAGCGGTGTCTGCGATGAACGTGCTGATCTCGTCGGCGGACTTGCCTTGCGTGGCTTCGGCGATGTCTCTGACGAGTTGCGTGAGCGTTTCGGAGAGTGGCATGATGTCCGCTGTTGGGCGGAGAGAGGAGAAGGGGAGGCCCGTCGCTGTGGGCTAGTCATATGAGCAACGCCACGCCACCACGCGCTGATGCTCCGGCCTGTCGAGGTGGGCCGCTACCTGGGTACAAATGCAAAAAGCCCCCGCCTGCGATAGCTAGTCGCTGATGGGGGCGTTCTGCCTCTGATATGTGGTACAGTGGCAGCTTTGCGCCTAAGCGCTCTACTGCTACTGCTGCTCCTATGATACGTGGTGATTTCGGTGGTGTCAAGCGTGGTGCGTTTTCCGCTGTCAGTTGACGCTTGCGAGGGGAAAGGGTGCGCCTCGCTTGTCGAAAAAGCTCTCGTCGACTTGCCACTCGTTGTTGGGATTGCCCTTACTTCTCTGGTACCACTCGGGCGGCTCCTGGGGCGTAACGCGCTGCCACTGCCAACCGTGAAAGTGCAGCTCGTCGATGGCGGCAGTTCGGTAGACGGCTAGGTAGGACACGTACGCGCCGCCTCCGGCTTCGTCGGAAGAGAAGGGCGCGAATCCCCAGGTCGTTTCACTCCGAATCTCCTGCTCGAAAAGGTAGTTGGGATTGGTCGGTGCGGCTTCGTCAGAGCCATCGCCAGGAATGAGCGTGATCGCGCTGAGGGGTACTTCGATCGTGTTGCCGTCGAGGGGGCCGCCGATGAACCGTATGTCGATGGTATCCATGCTTTCCGCGTATGTGGGAACGCATGATAGGTGTTCGATATATGTGCAGGCAATTGCCGACGATCTATCCTATACCAGTGGTTTACGAGAGGGGGATGATCCGCGTGTCACCGGGCAGGTAGAGCGGGTGCCATGGGTACCCATGCTTAGTTTTTCTCAGACACATCAGATTCGGCACGAGCGACACCAGCTCGCCGTGTCGACCACGCAGCGCTCCATCCGCACCCCAGGCTGCCACGACGACTCGGGGAGCGGCGCAGTAGCGTCGGGTATACTCGTCGTTCTCGGGTCCCACGGGATCGCTAGCCGCTTTCATTTGAACGGGAAACGTGCTTCGGAACGCAAAGGCGTTGAGCATGTCGAGCCCGCCGAATCCCCAACGGTGAGAGAAGTCGACGATGCGGCCTATCGTGCGATCGTCTTGATCAGTGTCGGCGACCGATGGGTTGAGACCGATCCACGTGATGCGGTCAAGCGAGGCGTCCCACGTGCGCGTCAGTAGGTAGCGGTAGGTGCCGCAGTCGGAGAAGGCGGCGCCAGTCTCTGTATAGGGCATCCGATGAGGTATTGGGGCTCCGAATCGTGATGCGGTTTGTTCGTCTTTCGATTGCATGACGATCTGTTAACTGAGGAATGGTTGAGGGTGTCACGACTCTATAATAGCGTTGGACCTGCACCGAATAGCCCGTATTCTCCTGTCGCGTTATCCGGCGTTCCTGCATGATAGCATGATCGTGGCTTATCACAATCACCTGTTAGACTTTAGAAAGAGAGCATGGCCATTGACCCACTTGGAACAGCAAAGACCGGCGCCGAAGTACTTAACGCGGTGATCAAAATCGCCGGTGATGATCCGAACGTAAAAAAGGCAGGTGCCGAACTCGGTAGATCGGCGCTGACAATTACGCAAACGATTAACAACGCTCTACTGCCATTAGCTGCGGTTAACTTCGCCTTTGAGAAGGCCCGAAAGTATTTTGCAGAGCGCTTCGATCAGGACCTGCAAGAGAAGGCAGCCAGTATCCCTCCGGAAGAACTTATTGAGCCAAAGGCATCTGTGGCTGGCCCTGCCTTGCAAGGTCTTGCTTTTGCTCACGAAGAAGAGGACTTAAAAGATCTGTTTCTAGAGCTTCTCGCTGCTGCGATGGATAAGCGTAAAGCAAATGTTGTGCATCCGGCGTTCGTTGATATTGTGAAGCAGCTTGAAGCACAAGAAACACGCCACCTGAAAGTGATCTTGGGGGCAGACATTCTACCCATTGCCAACTTAGTGAGACGGCATAAATCCGAGGGCAGTCAAATTATCATGCGACGACATGTTCTTGACATGACTGATGATGAAGGGGCGCCATCGATCGAAGAAGGCTTAGGTGCAATGGTGGACAATTGGGTTCGTCTGGGGCTAATAACGGTCAGTTACACTGATACCCTCACGGACGAGCGTCGGTACGAGTGGTTGTCTGCACGTCCAGAAGCGAGTGAGTATCGGTCCGAGGATGACGCATCCGATTACAAGATTGATTGGGCACGAGGCATCGTATACCCCACGGAACTTGGGAAACGCTTTGCCCGCGCTGTTGGTGTTGGCGTCTTAGACTGATGTATACAGTTAAATACCTCCGGTTGGAGGTACCGCATAATTCAGGTGTTTTGTGGACCTGTGCTACCCAGTTGGCTTGTCCCGTCCGCCAACCCTCTGCTATGGTTGAGTAAACGATAAACTGTTACAGAGAGTAGATGAACAGGGCGATGGCTACCGCCGTCAGTACGTGCCACAGCGCGTGGAATACATCAGCGTACACCCCGTCGAGTCCCAGCGGAACGTGCGACGCCACTTCGCGCGGAAGCCCGCGCATGCCATTCGTCGCCTCAGAGTAAATCCGTTCGCTATCCACCCCACACAAGAAGCCGATCCCGAACAGAGCGGCAGCCCCGAGCACGTAAAGGCCATCCAGCCACGTGCCTTCGAAGATCGCGTGACCCAGGCCGCCCATGATCGTCAGGCACAGCAGGATCGGCAGATCCCGGCTCGTCCACAGGTCGTAGACGCGACCGAGCAGCGCCGTATTGAGCACGACGAGGTAGTACGCGGCCAGTCCGACCCCGAGCAGGACCGTTGCGACAGGATGCACGAGCGCACCTGCCAGCGCGCCCGACAGCATCCACATCGCCGCTACGTCGAACTGCCGAGGCCACGCGGGAAGACCGCCGTGAGCCGAGCGGATGGAGTGGAAGAGCAGGTTGCCCAGAGTGAGCAGCGCGGCGGCCACGGCAACGAACCAGAGGCCGCGCCGGTAAGCCACAAGCGCGGGCAGCAAGTAGGCCAGTCCCGTCGCGAGGGAGAGGCAGGCTCTCGACAGATACAGGGTTGATGTCGGCATACTATTATAGCAGGTTGATTCAGGTCTTAGGCGAGGATTTGACCGTCACGCTGTCGGCGGCTTTGGACACAATCAGGTTGGCACCTGTGAAGGCGACGACGATGGTTTCGCCTGGGGCCATGGTGCCGACGGCTTCGATGGCGGCGAGGACCTGTTTGTGTTCGGGGCGGCGCTCGGCGAAGGGGCGGTTCGGGCGGCTCATGCGCGTTCGGGGTAGATGGGAGAGAGAATCGACTTGCGAAGGGCATCCAAAGCGGCGAGGGCGGGGTTGGGCTGCTGAGACGACCCGTAGCCTAGCAGCCAGTGCATACCACTGTTCGGATCGCTATCGTAGGCACCGATCTCGCAGCGGGCCAAGACGCCGTAGTAGTGCAGCGTGCAGTAGCGCCCGCGCGACCGGCAGTAGCTCACGACCATGAAGACGAGGTCCTGCTGATCGTCGGCATCGGCGCAGTGCTTGATCTCCCGGTCGAGGAACGGCTCTCCGGGGATACGGTAGAGCGCGCCGTTCAAGCTGCCTTCGACCGCTGGCATCACGTCGAGGCCGTCGATGTGCGGAGCCAGTTCGGCGAGCAGGTTGCCTATCAAGGCGGTGCTTTCTGGCAGGCTCATTGCGGATCGGCGTTTAGTGCTTCACGTAGCAGGTGGGCGCCTTCAGCAAACGCCTTGGTGTCTTGGGCCAAGCGCTCGGCTTCGAGTTGGGCGTTTCGCGCGCGCCGGGCAAGCGTGCTCGCGTCGGACAGTGGGCGTTTGAGGTGCTTGAGCACGAGCGCCACAGCAGCACCTATATCGCCCTGCGTGTACGGCTTCGTGATCGTCACGCCGGATGTCTTTTCGAAGACCTCCACATTATGAAGCAGCGTCTTGTAGGCGTCTTTGGTCGCTGCGTGTTCGAAGGTGTTTCCAGCTTGCTTCTTGCCCTGCTTGAGACCCTGCTCGTATCCCTCCATCCGCACGCGATCGAGCAGGCTGGGACCGGCGTCCTGAGCGGCACGCATGATGCCGACGACCGTGCTCCACGGTAGCGGTTCGGGCTCTCGCTTGGGTGGCCGGACCACGATCTGCGAGCCTCCATCGGAGCAGGCCAGTAGTCCCCAGCCAGTCGGCAGTTCGGGCTTGATCTTGGCGGCTACGTCAGCGGGCGCGGCGATCCAGAACCGATGCGCGTGCTTCCACCAGAAGTCGGCTTTCTGCGGCTTTTTGAGTTCGCGTCGCCAGTCGGACATCGACACTTTTACCTCGACCGCTTCGACTTCCAGCCCTCGACTGCGCCACGTGGAGACGGCGAGCAGGTCGATCTTGCGGCCCTGACGATCGCAGCCGTCTGGGGCTTCGGGTATCAGGACATACTCGCCAGCGGGCCAGCGACCGGACAGGCAGGCAATGACTTCTTTCGCTTTCATCGTGCCACCTCCTGCAGCATCGTGAGCGCGACGAATGCGCAGGCACAGGTGCATGCGAAGCGGAGCTTGTAGCCCTTAAGGTCGCGCCACACGCAGAACGTGACAAACGCCCAGAGAGCGGCTAGGAAAAGGTAGATCGCGGGATGAGCGAACACTGTTATCGCAGGTTGATTAGGCTTCGTCAGTGATCGGGTAGTTCGACCGGTGGTCGAAGGCGTAGTCGTGGAGATGAGCTTCGCCGATCCAAAGCACCTCGTAAGCACGCGCGTAGGGACCGGCACGAAACGCCTCCCAGTCCATGACCTGAATCCCATCCGCAGTCGAATCCGAAACGACGGCCTTCATCTGGTCGAAGTCGGCGACGACGGCGATCTGGTGACGGCTACCGGGACGGGTCAGGCTGTCGATGCACATCAGCAGACGGTGAGTGCCGGTGCACATCAGCAGCATGCTCACGAGATCCCATTCACGCTCTCCCGCAATGTTCTCGTGGTGAGCGTAGAGCGGGCTAGCGATAAGCCCTTGCTGATGGATCGCGCAAAACCAGCGGGGTAGGGAGATGTCGTCCACCTGTTCGAGAAGCGCCTCGTCACCCGTCAGGGCATAGATCGCGTGGTACATGCAGCCCCATCGCTGCGCTTGCTTGCGGTGGTGCAAGTCGAAGCGAAACGACGCATCTTGCGCAGACTGCTCTGATCGAAAGGGAATGCCCATAGTGTTATCGCAGGTTGGTTAAGGGGTGGAAAGCTCTCGGTAGGCGCGTGAGGACGCGTCGATCTGGCGACGGGCCATCTCGGTCTGACGGGCGACGTAGCGAGGCGTGAGGTTGCGGCGACCCGGCCCTCGCGTCTTCGCAGCCGTCATGATCGCCTTCGAAGACGCGAGGCCGGGCGTGCGGGGATCGGCGATGATCGAGGGTTTGGGCTTCGACCACTCCGACGCCGGTCGCACGACGGCCCGACCGAAGCAGGCGCAGTAGGGATGCGGAAGCGAGGGAAACACCTCGGGGCGGTAGAGGCCCGGCCCGTACCCGACATCGTGAGCGGCTAAGATGTCGCACACATCTGGGGAGGTGCGGAGGCCCGCATGCCTCCCAGAGAGCGAGTAGAGCAGCAGCGCGACGACGGGGCTCTCGGCGCTCGCTACGATGTGTGCAGACGAGAGCGCCTGGTTGGTCTCGGTCACGACGATCCGGCGCGCGTTCACGAATAGCTCCTTGAGCCGCTTCACCTGCACGCCCCCCAGGTCCGGCCGCAGCCGTTCGAGCGCGGTCGCCGTTCGCCTGCCCCTCAGCCCACGCGAACCGATCTCGGCGAGAATGTCCGGGTCGCCGTCGCGCGCCAGCAGGTACATCAGTTCGAGCGTCGCGCGGTCGGCGGACACCCCGCGCCCGACGGCTGACACGAGTAGGCTGTCGATCTCGCCCCGTATGCCCGACAGGTGCGGCTCCCACAGCGATTTGAACGTCGTCGACAGACCGCCCGCCGCCTTGCGCGCCGCCATCAGCCGAACCGCCCGCTCAGGAATCCGGTCGAACGCCACCCGCAGCCCGGTCACGCCAGCGGCCTGGGCTGCGGCGGTGAGCGCGGCCCGGTGACCGCCCGCAACGAGTTCGCCTGCTCGGACAATGGCGCCGTCGCCCGACGTGAGCAGCAGGTTGGCCTGGCTGCCGAAGCGTCGCAGGATGCGGTCTACCTCTCGGCTCAGGGCTTCGGCCCTCTCGGGCGTGATCGCTCCCGCGCCCTCGTCTCGCCGGATGTCGAGGATCATCTGTCCGAACATCGCGAGCAGGTCGCTCGACACGCCGCGCCGGAGAGCGGGGTACTGGCGCTGAGCGTCAGAGAGTGCTTCGAGGTAGGCGTTTTGATCCGGCACGATGAGTAGGCTTTCCGCCACGAGTTGAAACAATCTACAACTCAACCTGCGATAATCCTTCTTATCACAGGTTCAAACGTCCGCTTTTCGCTTGCATCGGCGCCCCCGGTTTGTATGTTGATTCCATGACGGGAAGCGTCGACGAACAAGCCCTCGCCATTGCGAACAAGCACGGCCTACCGGTTGCCATCGGTACGCCGGAGCGCGATCTCGTGGCTACGTTTCTGCTCCGCTACGACCGCGAGCACACCCGCACCGCCTACCGCCAGGACTTCGCGGCCTTCTTCGGGCTCGACGGCGACGGCGATCTCTACGTCACGCTGGAGCAGGCGCTCGCCGTCACGTTCGAGGACGTGAACCGCTGGATCGCCTCCATCGAAGGCGACTACGCGCCCCGCACCGTACGCCGCCGGCTCTCGGCTATCCGCACGTTCTACGACTGGCTGATCGAGCTGGGCGTAGCGCAGACCAATCCGGCTGGGCGCCGCGTCACCCGCCGCATCCCCAAGCCCGCCACCGGATTCGTCCAGGTGCTGACCCAGGCCGAAGCGAAGAAGCTCGTTGGGGCAGCGCGCTCGCACGAAGACGAGCGCAGAGCAGCGCGCGATGGCACGCTCATCGAACTGCTCATCCACGCGTGCCTGAGGCGCAGCGAGGCCGCAGCAGCCGACATCGAGCACGTCAAGCAGTCGGGGGACTACTGGCGACTGATGATACCCGAGTCTAAGGGCGGATCGGATCAGTGGGTCGTCATTCCGGCTCACGTCGCTCGGGCGTGTCAGGATCTGGCTGAGAAAGAGGGAGCCGTCAGCGGCCCGCTCTTCCGCTCGCACAGCAACAACAACTGGGGTAACCGGCTGAGCACCGAGTCGATACGCGCGATCGTGGCGGGTATC
>CAXBBB010000009.1:0-13196 GCA_963973615.1 uncultured Rhodothermales bacterium
TATGGAGGGATAGCCACCAGATTAGCTGCGATCTTCGTGGCCTACGCTGCCATTGGGGTGATTGAAAAGACTCGGCCCTACTCCTACGCTTCGGTAGCATTCACCGTCGCGACGCTGCTGGGCTCGACTCCTTTGCTCGCAGGTCAACCAGTGGGTGCCTGGCTCTCCGCCACAGCCATGTGGGCAATCATCGCAGCACTTGGCGTATTCGTCGGTTCGAGGTTCGCTCAGAGTGAGCAGCCAGAGGCCGAGGCTATAGTCTAAGTCAAACCCTCCCCTAAGATTTAGCGAGTTGCGCCGCTTGCCTTGACGAACGCTCGGAAACTAGCGTACTCTTGACGCCCCTGACGGGCCTGTAGCTCAGGGGTTTAGAGCGCTCGCCTCACACGCGAGAGGTCGTAGGTTCGATTCCTACCAGGCCCACATACGGCGCGGTTTCCTATCTGGAGGTCGCGCCGTTTTTCGTTTCGGGCGCGACGCTTCGCCGCCTTCGTACCTTTCGACCTCACTCTTCCGACTTCGCATGGCTTGGTTTCAGCGTACCCAGAAAGGCATTCAAACCCCGCTCGACGGTCAGAACGACAGTCCAAAGGGCCAATGGATTAAAGACCCTAAATCGGGCAACATCCTCAGTCGGCGTGAACTCGAAGAAGGCGGTTGGGTCGCCGGGAGCGGGCACCACTTTCCGATGGGAAGCCAGGGGTATTTCGATCTGCTCTTCGATGGCGAGTACCAGTTGCACGACACCGACCTGATCAGCATCGACCCGCTCGACTTCGTCGACAAGAAGCCGTACACGCAGCGCCTGACAACGGCGAGGTCGCGCTCCAAACTGTCCGACGCCTGCCGCGCCGCAACGGGTGAGATTGGAGGACACCGCGTGTCAATTGCGGCAATGGACTTTGCATTCATCGGCGGGTCCATGGGATCGGTCGTCGGTGAAGTGATCGCCCGAGCAATCAAGCGCGGGTGCGACGAAGGACTTCCGGTCATCGTCATCGCACAAAGTGGCGGCGCGCGGATGATGGAGGGGGCCTTGAGCCTGATGCAGATGGCCAAAACGAGTGCCCACCTTGCCCGCCTCGATGACTTGGGCCTCCCCTACTTCTCGATCCTCACCCACCCAACGACGGGCGGGGTAACGGCATCGTTCGCGATGCTGGGAGACTTCAACCTTGCTGAACCGGAAGCGCTAATCGGTTTCGCCGGGCCACGTGTGATCCGCGAAACCATCGGGCAGGACCTACCCGACGGCTTCCAACGCTCGGAGTTTTTGCAAGACCAAGGCTTTGTCGACAGCGTCGTACCGCGCGCTCAGCTGAAAACGACCATCGCCCACCTGCTCGACCTGATCGCAGGCTAGCTCATCGCTCAGGCGAACCTACCAGATCCTCAAAACGCAGCCGCATGTCCACCGAAACTGTGAAGCCTGGCATAGCCGTCAACGCGCCGCGTGTCACTACGCAGACGCTGCACGAGATGAAGGCGGCAGGCGAGCGTATTGCGATGCTGACAGCCTATGACTACACGATGGCCCGGCTCGTGGATGAGGGCGGCGCAGATGTGATCCTGGTCGGCGATTCGGCGTCGAACGTGATGGCGGGACACGAGACGACCGTCCCGATCACGCTCGATCAGATGATCTACCACGCGCAGTGCGTCGTTCGGGGCGTGCAGCGCGCGTTGATCGTCGTTGACTTGCCCTTCGGGTCCTATCAGGGCGACCCCAAAGCTGCACTGCGCTCTGCCATCCGCGTGATGAAGGAAACGGGCGCGCACGCCGTCAAACTCGAAGGCGGCCGCGATAGCGGGGCCGCGATCAAGCGCGTACTCAGTGCAGGCATCCCGGTCATGGGTCACCTCGGGCTTACGCCTCAGAGCATCTATAAATTCGGCACCTACAAAGTCCGCGCGCGCGAGGGGGCCGAGGCCCAACAACTCCGCGACGACGTCGCCCTTCTCAACGATTTGGGCTGCTTTGGATTGGTACTCGAGAAGATTCCCGCCGCGCTCGCATCCGAAGTCACTGCCTCGTCTGATGCCGTCACCATCGGCATCGGCGCAGGCCCCGACTGCGACGGTCAGGTGCTCGTCGTCCACGACTTGCTCGGCCTTTCGACCGACTTCAACCCGCGCTTCGTCCGCCGCTACGCACGCCTCGACGAAACGATCACGGGCGCCGTAGCCAGCTATGTCGCCGATGTGCGCGAGCGGTCGTTTCCATCGGAGGAAGAGACGTACCGATGATCCGGATCCGACGTATGTCCTCCGGCTAATCCGATAGTTTCTTTCGACACCTTGCGACTCAACACAGTCACACGCGGCGCGTAGGTTACACGACACCTTTTGCCGTTCCCACTCCCCTCGCCATGGCTCGCCAGTTCAACCTCTCACTCGACTCGGACCGTCCGCCGCAGCCTCGTGGGAATCCGTCGGGATTGAATCCGCAGACGATTCTGGATGGATTGAATCCCATGCAGCAGGAAGCGGCATCGACCGTCGACGGGCCGGTTCTGATCATCGCAGGTCCGGGGTCGGGTAAGACACGGACGCTGACGCATCGGGTCGCCTATCTGTTAGCGACAGGACGGGCCAAGCCGTGGCAAATCCTGGCGCTGACGTTCACCAACAAAGCGGCGCGTGAGATGCGCGAGCGGGCGATGGAACTGGTCGGGCCGGATGTCGGAAAGGGGCTGATGATGGGGACGTTCCACTCGACGTTTGCGCGCGTGCTGCGCGTCGAGGGCGAGAAGCTAGGCTACTCGCGCGACTTCTCGATCTACGATAGCGACGACAGCGAGCGCGTTGTCCGTAACCTAATGCAGCGGCTGCGCATCGACGCCAAGACGTTCACGCCGCGCTCGATGAAGAACTTGATCTCGTCGGCCAAGAACGCGATGGTGGGGCCTGACGAATACGCGCGCCTGACAGCGAGTGCGGCGCAGGAGAACGCGGCGAAGATTTATCCGATCTACGAAAACGCGCTCCGCCAGGCCAACGCGATGGATTTCGACGACCTGCTGCTCAAGCCGCTCGAACTGTTTTCCAATCACGCCGACGTGCGTGAGAAGTATCAGTCTAAGTGGCGTTACCTGCACATCGACGAGTACCAGGACACCAACACGGCGCAGTACCAAATCGCCAAAACGCTGGCGGACGCCCACAAAAACATCTGCGTCGTCGGCGACGATGCACAGAGCATCTATGCGTTTCGAGGCGCCGACATCGGCAATATCCTATCGTTTCAGAAGGACTACCCGAACGCCCAAACAGTCCGACTCGAGCAGAACTATCGCTCGACAGGCAACATCCTGCGTCTGGCCGACTCGGTCATCAAGCGCAACACGAATCAACTCGACAAGAGCCTCTGGACCGACAAAGAGGCGGGCGATTACGTAATCCTGATGGAGTCGCTCAGCGAGAAGGACGAGGCTCAGAAGGTCGAGCGTACGATCCGCGACTACCAGGTGCGCGGCGGCTACGGCTACCGGGATTTCGCGATCTTGTACCGCACGAACGCACAGTCGCGCTCGCTCGAAGATCAACTCAGACGCGGAGGTATTCCCTACCGCATCGTCGGGGGCGTATCGTTCTACACGCGTAAGGAGATCAAGGATGCTCTCGCCTACCTGCGCCTGCTCGTCAACCCCAACGACGTGGCAAGCCTACGCCGGGTCATCAACTACCCCACACGCGGCATTGGCGACAAAACGGTCAGCCAACTCGTCGAAGCAGCCAACGAGCGCGGGCTGACGCTGTGGCAGACGATGGAGCAGCCCGAGGACGCTGGACTCACGAGCCGCGCGGCGACGGCGGTCGACAAATTCAGGTTCATGATCGATCAGCACACGGTTGCCCTGGGCAAGCAACCCGCCGACGAGGTCGCGCGCGATTTGCTGGCGGCGTGCGGTTTATTGGGGTCGTTCAAAGAGGAGAAAACACTCGAAGCTCAGGTGCGCTGGGAAAACGTCCAGGAACTGCTCAACGGTATAGCCGAGCACGTTCAGGCGCGCGAAGGACAGGATTTGGCGACGTTTCTCCAAGACGTGACGCTGCTGACCGATGCCGACAATCAGGAAGACGACCAGAACGTCGTCACGCTGATGACGCTGCACGCGTCGAAGGGCCTCGAATTTCCAGTCGTGTTCATCACCGGAATGGAGGAAGGGCTGTTTCCGTTGGCAAAAGCGGCTCAGGACCCCAGCGATCTCGAAGAAGAGCGGCGCCTGTTCTACGTCGGGGTGACGCGAGCCGAAAGCAATCTGTTCATCAGTCATGCCAGGAGCCGATTCCGCTATGGTCAGCACGAAAGCAGCGTCCGAAGCCGCTTCCTGGACGAGATCGACCCGACGGTCGTGCGAACCGAAGGCGGAACGGCGCCGGATCAGAAAGAAGGCCGATTCACCAGCCGGAGCCAGGGCAGCAGTTCGAGCTACCGAGGCATCGATCCGCACTACTACCGACAGTCGCTCCGCCCCGACACCGCTCCCAAGAAGCCGCGCCGCAAGGCCAGCGTCGACACCGAGCAGCGCATCGTATACGACGAGGAGGAGACGCGCATCGTGCCCGGCGTCGAGGTCGAGCACGACCGCTTCGGGCTGGGCAAGGTGCTTGCGCTCGACGGCAATGGGCCGATGGCAAAGGCGACCGTGTTTTTCAACGACTACGGCCAGAAGAAGCTGGTACTCAAATTCGCCGGACTGCGCCAGATTGGATGACCGCTGAACCAACGCGGCTGATGGCCTTCCTGCTCGTAGCGCTGGGTGGGAGTGTCGGCGCTGCGCTTCGATTCGCCGTGTATCAGATCGTCGATGCCACACGCTTCCCGTGGCCTACGCTGTCGGCTAACCTGATCGGCTGCCTGGCGATTGGCGCGTTAGCCCCCCTTCTGCTCGAACGTCCTGCTGCTTGGCTCCTGGTCGCCACCGGATTGCTCGGCGGTTTTACGACGTTCTCGTCGTTCGGCCTCGACGCACTGACACTCCTTCAAGCGGGGCGGCCTAGCGCAGCACTCGGGTATCTCGGTCTGAGTGTCGGCGGCGGGTTGCTGCTGTGTGCGGGAGGCTTTTGGATGTCGTCGCAGGCGATGCGGTAGGTCAGCCGGCTCGCCGAAGTGCGCGTTCCATCCGTCGCGCCTCTCCTCTCGTGAGCCACCGCAGTTGAATCAGGTCGGCACCGGAAGCAATAGGAAAGCCGACGAGAGCGCGTCCGTAGCGGCGGCGGTCGATACGGTGGAGCGTCATCAATCCCGGTCGACGCACGACACCGATCGTGCCATCCGGGCTGAGAAATGCGTCACGGGCTCCACTGACCTGACGTGAGGCCCGGCGCAAATCGTCTGCACCGACGCGGGCGAACAGGGTATCCGGGACCTTCAGGTCGGTCGTAAAATCGCGCACTTGTCCCCGTGAGGCTAGGTCGATGGCGTCGAGCCGGAGTTGCACCTTCCACATGCCGTCACGCCGAACAGGAAGCCAGTTGGCCGCATCGGGAATCTCGAGCCAGCGAGCCGCCGTCGAGGCGTCGAGTTGCGACAGGTTGCGAGCAGCGGCGGCTTCCAGATCGTCAGAATCTGCATCGGTCAGCAGGGTGAGATCGAGGCCGGGATGGTCGAGCGAGTCGATGGGCGCGACAGCGAGGGCACGCAACTGCCACGGATGGGCTGCCCCCTCGCAAGCGCCCTGACTTACGGTCTCATACCCGACAAAGCGAGGACCTAGAAAGCGGAGCGTCTGCGTTCGTCCCCCCTCGCAGTACTCCCCATTGTACACGTCGATGCCGCGCAGGTCGGCGGGGATGCCGGGCCGCTCGGCGAAGAGAAAGCGCTCGGTCCACCTGTTGTACGTGCTGCTCCGCTCTGCCACACGCCACGCCGTCGAGTCACGCAGCGTCCATGCTCCTCTACCTCCGACCGCCTGATAGCGCCCCGAGTCCGCTGGGGCGAACAGGATGGTGTGGTAGCGAGCCACTCCCCCCTTGAACTCGGCAAACGTAGCGAGCAGAGCGGGCGTTGCAACCCGCGGCGCCGATGGGCGCGTCGAGCTCGCTCGTTGCTGAGCGAGTACCGCGCCGGGAAGAAGGAGGAGTAAGCAGAGGAAGAGGCGCATACGGAGCGAACACGCGCACCGCTCAATCTGCTCCGTCCTCTAGGCGCTCAACGCCCGAAGAAGTAGTAAAGGATGAGTCCGACTACGGGCAGAAAGAAGATCGCAGCAATCCAGAGCACCTTGCTCATCGTGTCGCGGCTGCTGCCAAAAATCTCGATGATCGCAATGATGTCGAGGATCAAGACGATCAATCCGCAGATCCCGGCGAACGGATTGGCAGCCAGTTCGAACAGGTTGTCGCCGCCAACGCAGCCAGACAACAGGAGGAGCGCTCCAAAGACGAGGGTGAGCGGGGCGAGGCGGCGGATCGAGAGGTTCATGTCGGCAGAAGCGAGTGGAAACGGTTGAGTGGGTATTCGAAAGATGCCCCATACGGTTGCGCGCAATCGCTCTGAAATCGTAACGCCCCGGAGATCTCGACGGAACGCGCAGTACGTGCGGACGTGTTCGACTACAAACTCCTGTATTCCATGCGCATCGGACCGCTCCAACTGCCTGACCGCCCGCTCCTGCTCGCTCCGATGGAGGACGTGTCGGATCCCCCCTTCCGTCTAATCTGCAAGCGATTAGGCGCCGATCTGCTCTACACCGAGTTTATCTCTTCGGGCGGACTGATCTACGACGCAGAAACGTCGCACATGAAGCTCGACATTTACGATGAAGAGCGGCCTGTCGGCATCCAGATTTTCGGCGGCGATGTGGAGCAGGTACGGGAAGCCGTGCCCTTCGTCGACGCCGCACGGCCTGATTTGATCGATATCAACTTTGGGTGCCCGGTCAAAAAGGTGACGTGCCACGACGGAGGAGCTGGTATTCTGCGCAACCTTCCAAAGATGGAGGAAATCGCCGGAGCGGTCGTCGACGCAACCGATCGACCCGTCACGGTCAAGACGCGGCTGGGCTGGAACGACGAGTCGATCCGCATCCTGGAAGTCGCACGTTTGATGGAAGGTGTCGGTGTTCGGGCGCTCGCCGTTCATGCCCGCACGCGTAGCCAGATGTATACGGGAACGGCGCGATGGGAGTGGCTGCGCCGCATCAAAGACGAGGCGGGACTGACCATCCCCCTCATCGGCAACGGCGATGCGGATAGCCCTGAGAAGGTGCAGGCGATGTTCGACGAAACAGGCGTCGACGCCGTTATGATCGGACGCGGCGCCATCGGCAATCCCTGGATCTTCCGCGATGCCAAACACTACCGCGAAACCGGCGAGATCTTGCCGCCCCCGGCGTGGGGCGAGCGCATGGCCGTCGTGGCCGAGCATCTCACGTTAAAATGCGAGTGGCTGGGCGAGCGGAAAGGCGTCCTCGAAACGCGACGGATGTACGGCGGCTACTTCAAAGGCTTTCGAGGTGCCAGCCGCCTGCGCACGCTGATGATGGACGAGACGACGCGCGACGGCGCCCTGAACGTGCTGCTCAACTTCTCGGAGGACGACTTGCAGCAGGCCGCTCAGGTTCGCGTACCGCGCGCCGTAGCCCGCGCCAAACTTCCCGTCCCTACACGGCATCAGGAAACAGTCGAAGCCTGACTCAACTCTCCAACAGCGCTGTCACCACGTTGGCAACACCGGTTCGTACGGGATCGCACGCTGGAAGTCCAGTCTCGCGTTCGGCATCGGCGATGGCTTGCATCGCGTCGGATTCGGTCAGTTGCGACGTGTTCAGGCATACGCCAACGACGCGCGACGAGGGTTCGGTTAGGCGAGCGGCTTCCTCGTAGCGGGTGATGCAGTCGGTGAGCGACGGCTGTGGGTAGGCAGGTAGACTGGCGAGTTGGGTGCGGGAAGCGTCATGGCACAGGACGAGCGCCTGAGCCTGGGCACCGTGAACGAGCCCCAAGGTCACACCTGCAAACGCCGGGTGGAACAGCGATCCCTGCCCTTCGATCACGTCCCAGTGGTCATCGCCAGCAGCTGGCGTCAACTGCTCGACGCAGCCTGCGATGAAGTCCGCGACGACGGCGTCAACAGGGATTCCGCTGCCATCGATCAGAATGCCGGTCTGTCCCGTTGCGCGGAAGTCGGCATCAACGCCTCGTGACCGGAGTTCGTCGGTGATCGCGAGCGTCGCATACATCTTCCCAACGGAGCAGTCGGTGCCGACAGCCAGCAGTCGCTTGCCTGAGCGAGGAGCGCCCGATGCAGTGCGCAATCCTTCCGGCGGTCGGCGCACGTCGACCAGCCGAGCGCCCGACGATCGGGCTGCGTCGGAAAGCCCGGGGACACTCGACAACCAGACGTGCATGCCGCTGACGACGTCCAGTCCACACCGGGCCGCTTCGATCAACGTCTCATGCCAGCTTTTGGGTATGAATCCGCCACTATTGGCGACGCCGATGACCAGACTCTTCGCTCCAGCGCTAGCGGCTTCAGAAGGAGACATGTCCGGCAGGTCCACATCGGGGACGCAGCCCGGCAGTCGGTACTTGGCGATGCACTGGTCCGGGCGCCAGTGCAGAATGCCGCGTGCAGTTTTGGCGTTGCGCTCTTCGGGAGCATCACCAAGGAAGAGCAAGTACGGCGTGCGGAGTTCGATCATCTACGAATCAGCTTGTTTGGGTGTGAGGATCAGCCTTTGGAGGCCTGTCGGAGTTTGGAAAAGAGCGCTTGCGCCTGCTCGGGCGGGATGCGCAAAAAGTCGTTCATCATGCCTGCCATGAACGGCACTTCGCCCCCGTCGATCACCAGGTGCTCGCCACTGATGAACGCACCGCCGGGCGAGAGCAGAAACGCGACGAGTTCAGCGAGTTCGGCAGGATCGCCCGTTCGACCAAGGGGGACACGTCGTCGCACGTTGTCTTGCATCTCTTGGGGGACTAACCGGCTCCACGCACCATCGGTAGGAAACGGCCCTGGAGCGACAGCGACGAGTCGGATGCCATGATGCCCCCACTCGGCTGCGAGCGACTTGGTCAGCGCCACGATTCCAGCTTTGCTGACAGCAGACGGCACGACGAATGCGCTGCCAGTCTCGGCATAGGTCGTCGAGATGGACACGATGGCGCCTCCGTTTCCTGCCTTGATCCAACGCTTTCCAGCTTCCTGAGTACAATAGAACGTGCCGTACAGGTTGGTCTTGACGATGGCGTCGAATCCGTTGGGGCTGATGCTTTCGGTGGGTGACAAGAAGTTGCCTGCCGCATTATTTACGAGGGCCGTGATCGGTCCCTGATCGGCTTCGGCCTGATCGAACATGGACGCGATACTCTCGGGATCGCGGATGTCGCATGAGATGCCTTGAGCCGCTCCCCCAGCGTCTCGGATGGCAGACGACGTTTCCTCCAACGGCTCCGTACGCCTTCCGCACACCGTCACCGACGCACCCAGCGCGCCACATCGCTCGGCCATCGCTCGGCCCAACCCCGTGCCTCCGCCCGTGACGAGCACGTGCTGACCGGCCAGCGTTTGGGGAGCGAGAACGGCAGGGTCGACGGACATAGCAGCGGGTGTTGAGCGTTCGTCAAGATACCGGACTACGACAGGCGTCGCCGTATTTTTCGACTCTGCTCTCTGCCCGTGAGCGCTCCTCTTTCCAACCGTGCCGTTGCCTTCCGATCTGACCTTGACCCCGCATCAGAAGGCTGCGCTCAAGAAGCTGATGACGTTTCTGCTGGGCAAACCCGGAGCATTCGTGCTGACCGGCTCGGCAGGAACGGGTAAAACGACGCTGCTCCGCCAGGCGTGCGAAGCCATCGCCGGTCGCGAGCGAGAATCGCAGTTGCTCGCGCCTACGGGACGCGCAGCGCGCGTTCTGACCGAAAAGACCGGCATCGCTGCGAAGACGATCCACAGCCACCTCTACACGCCCGAGCCGCTCAAAGGGCGTCCAGGAATCCGGCTGGTGCGTAAGGGCCTATTCGCCGAAACGCCCGACGTCCTGATCGTCGACGAGGCGTCGATGATCTCGGCGCGCCGCAGTACGGGCGATGAGATGTTCGTGCCAGCTTCCGCCCGTCATGGAGGACGCGTCGGTCGCCCTCAGCCCCGATCTGCTGCGCGACGCCTACCGCGTCCGAACCGGCCACGCGCATCTGAGCGAGGTGATGAGGCAAGCCAAAGGCTCGCTCGTTCTCGACGCGGCGACGGTCCTGCGCGACCGCATCGAAGGCGACACGGCCAAAATGCCGCGCATCCCCACCATCCGCTGGGAAGACGACGCCATCGACGAATACCTCGACACCGTCAGCGGCCAGAATTACGAGCGCGCGACGATGCTGGCGTTCATGAACAAGTCCGTATTCCGCCTCAATCAGAAAATCCGAAGCCGACTCAAACTGGGTGGCACCCTGGTCGAAGGCGATCTGGTCGTCACCGAACGCGACGGATACGCGGGGCAGACGCTTGTCCCCCGCGCGACACAATACGTCGTTCAGTCTATCCAGCCTGCCGACGATATGGTCGAGTTGAAGTTTGCCAGGGCCAGACTGATCTCGCTCGACGACGGCTCAACCGTCAACGCGCACGTGCTGCTCGACGTGCTCCAGGATCCGCGCTGCGCCCTCGACCACGAACGCGAGATGGATCTGTTTATCGAACTCACCAAGCGCAACCCTACGATGGGTCAGTCACCAGACCCGCCCGACGACCCCTACGTCGGCGCGCTCCGCCTGCGCTACGGCCACGCACTGACGGTTCACAAAGCACAGGGCGGCGAGTGGCCCCACGTTTTCGTAGACACCTTCGTCCCCAACACCGTCCCCGCCGACACGCGTCTGCGCTGGACCTACACCGCTCTTACCCGGGCCGCGGAAGGCGTAACCTTGGTTGGACGAAACGGTATCGCTTGAACGCAGAGCGTCCCGTCCAATCGTACGATCAGACGGGACGGCAAAGAGTTGGCCGACTCAGATTCCGATTCGGACGCCTACCAAGAACCGGCTGCGCTGGACGTCCTCTTCGACGAATGGACTGGCAGCAGGATCGAAGTACGGAATGTTAGCGTCGTCGAACTGTGTGTAGGAGTAGCCCAAGTCGAGCATCGTCCGGTTTCCTAAGCCGATGCTGGCTCCGAACGAACCCGTCGTACGATCCCGGTCAAAACTGGCTTCGTCACCATCGTCGAATACCCCGCCATCGTCCAGCGGGTCTTGCTCGAACGCGATACCGGCACGCAGCGTAACGCGGTCGTAGGTAAATTCGCCGCCGACGCGCACGTTGTAAACGCGGCCGTAGTTGTCTTCCAGATCGTCGTTTAACGCGCGGAATTCTTGGGACGCGCCGCCGTTGACATCGTCGAAGTACATGTCGCCCCAGTCCAGCGTCTCCAGGTCGACGCTGACGTACGCAGGCCCCATTGCATAGGCAACGCCGCCACTTAGCCGCCATGGCGTCACAAGCGCGTACTCAGTCTCGTTAAGAACGAAGTTGTCGTCGCGGTCATCAAACTCGAGAGATCCGCCATTGTCGAACTCGGTCGATACCCGAGTAAAGAAATCCTCGTTGACCGACACATAGGTCGGCGTCTCAGCAGAAAGGCCAAATCGGATTGGGCTTCCCTCAGGCTGAATGGCAACGCCGAAACGACCGTTAATGCCCAGCATGTCTGAGGTTAGACCCACGTCAAATGTCGAGCGGTCGAATCCGCGTAATTCGCTGCCGTCGTCCAGCAAGACGATGTAGTCGTCGGGACGGTTTTCGTCGTTGATATCACGCTCCTCAAAGCGGCGCTCCAACTCGTAGCGACCAACGGTGAGATTAGCCCCTGCGCCCACCATGATGCCCGGAGCAACCTCGACGGCACCGCCAAACGAAATCTCATGCATCGCACCGCGCTCGCGTACTTCGCTCCGCTGCTCGATCGTCGAGCCAGGAACGACGGCTTCGTAGAACAGCGCTTGGTCCGTACCGATGTTCTCGGGTAGATACTCGATCAGTCCACCCCGAAACGCGGTAAAGACGGGCCCCGATAGGATCGACAGGTTGCCGTCCGAGTCGATGGAGATCTCGTCGTCGAACGGCAGAAACGAAGCCGATATGCTCGACTGATTGGTCTCTCCGCGAAAGGCCAGCGTCCGGTCGAACGAGGCCGTTTGGTTGTAAGCCGCCGCGAACACGAGCGATCCCCTCACGGTGGGTGCGCGCGACACAAATGCGGCGTTTCCGATGCGAACCGTTCCCGCTGTCTCGTCGCGCGAGAAGCCCGCATCGCCGATCAAGTAGTTGGCATCAACGTTGACCGACCCGAATGCGAGCGATCCTGTCACCTCGGAGCCGGTATAGAAGCCCAGCCCGGCCGGGTTGCTCACCAACGCCGAGATGTCGTCAATGCCTGAGGCTCCGGCGCCAGCAAGCCCGATAGCCCGAGCGCCAGTCCCAATGTCGCGCTGCGAGTAACGGAAGGCATCGCTGACGGTCTGGGCGCTGAGCGAGGGGACTACAAACGCGGCAGCGAGAAGGAGAAGTCGGGTCATGGACGGAGGTAAAAGACGTGAGGTGGGCGCATACGACGCCAGTTCTCGCCCAAAAGCGAGTCAGAGATGAGAGGCGGAATCACCGAAGGATTTCGCGAACCTGGTTGGGCGATCAGCCCTCGTTGCCGCCCCGTGACGTCGAGCGGCCCGACGATTTGCTCGACGATCCACCACTGCTACGCGACGGAGTACTTCGCGTCGAGCTTCCTCGCGATGGGGTGCTACGTGTCGCTGGAGCGCTACGAGTGGGCGTCGAGCGCGTCGACGATCCCCCACTGCGGGCAGGCGTCG
This sequence comes from uncultured Rhodothermales bacterium, assembly GCA_963973615.1. Classification (GTDB taxonomy): domain Bacteria; phylum Bacteroidota; class Rhodothermia; order Rhodothermales; family BA12; genus CAXBBB01. The sequence goes on from CAXBBB010000009.1 coordinate 12,811, forward strand.
AGCGCGTACGTGTGGGGGTGCTACGAGGAGTAGAACGGGTACGCGCCGGTGTGCTACGGGTCGAAGGTGCGCTGCTAGGAGCCGGACGAGCCGACGAGCCTCGGCTGCTGCGTGGGGCGCTTCGCGTCGTCGGAGTCGAACGCGTCGACGTTCCCCGACTCGTGCGCGTGACCGTACCGCGTGACGAGGATCGTGTAGCCGAACTTCCTCGTGCCGTACCGCGCGCGCTCGGAGGAGCCGTCCGGGTCACGCCCTGTCGAGCCGAGCGTGACGTGGCGTCTTTTGCCGACGAACGTCCTCCGACGGTACGAATCGTTGGAGTGGTGGCACCCGAACCCACGTCGATCGAGCGCCCGCTCGTTGGATAGCGAGGAGCGCGTGCGTCG